>VBCQ01000423.1 GCA_005882155.1 Betaproteobacteria bacterium | reverse complement strand
GGCCTGCGCGCGCGATGCCTTCGATCAGATGGCGATTGACCGAGGTGCCGATGCCGAACGCGAACACGTTGCTCTCGCCGAGGTTCTTGCGCACCAGCGCGAAGACTTCGTTCTCGACCGTCACGTAGCCGTCGGTCACGACGATGACGCTGCGCGACACGTCGGCCGCTTTCGGCAAAGCCGCGATGCGCCGCAACGCCGGCACGATCTCGGTGCTGCCGCTGCCGCCCATCTGCTTGATCGTGCGCAGCGCCTGGTCGATGTTGGCGCGAGTGGCAGGCACCGAGCTCGGCGCGAGCATGCGGTTGCTGCCGGAGAACAGCATCACGTTGAAGGTGTCGCTCGGGCGCAGGCTGCCGATCAGGTGCTGCAACAGCTCCTTCGCGGTGTCCAGCGGATAGCCGTGCATCGAGCCCGAGATGTCGACGACGAAGATGTAGTCGCGCGGGTTGATCTGCGTCGCTGGCACCGCCTTCGGCGGCTCGACCAGCGCGAGAAAAAAGTTCTCCTGGTCGCCGCGGTACAGCATCAGCCCCGACTCGATGCGGTCGCCGGCGAGGCGATAACCAAGGATGAAATCGCGGTTGTTCGACGGACGGTCGGCGCCGGTTTTCAGCGTCACACTGGCATGCGAGCTGCCGACGCCATCGACGTCGATGTCGTGCGACGGCGAGACGATCTCCTTGACTGCGAGCGGCGCGTCGAGCGTGAGCTTCAGGTCGAACGCCATCGGCGAGTCGACGCCGTTCGGGTGGTACGGGGTGTGGACCCAACGCTCGTTGGCTGCCGCGCCTTGAGGACTGTTGTAGCGCGGCCCGACCACGGTCGGAAACACGAAACCGTATTGCGCATCGTGCGGCGTCAAGAGCTCGGTGTAGCGCAGCTCGACCGCCACGTCGTCGCCCGGCATGATGTTGGCGACGTTCATCTCGAATACGTTGGGCCGCTGCTGCTCGAGCAGCGCGCTCGTCTTGCCTTCCTTCTTCGCCGCGTTGTATTCGATTCGCGCTTGCTGCTTCTCGCGGATTCGCGCGGTGAGCAGCCGGTCGCCAAGGCGAACGTTCATCGCGTAGACGGCGGCCTGCGTCGAGCCCGGAAACACGTAGCGCGCTTCGATCGGCCGCTGGCCTTCGTTGCGGTAGTGCTGCGTCACGGTCACGTCGGCGATCACGCCGGCGATCCGCACATCGACCTGGGTCGACTTGAGCGGCAGCCGGTCGGTGCCGGGGTCATTGCTGTCGACGAAGAAGTACGGGCTCTCGGCCTTCGGCGCTTCCGAGTCATCGGCATGCGTCGGCGGGCTGATCATCAGCAGCAGCGCTGCCATGATCGACATCGCAATGCACAGCAGCACGCGGCCGGTGCCGCTCAGCGGGCGCACGGAGTGGAACAATCGCATGGCGTTTTCTCCTTCAGGGTCGTGCCGCAAAGGCGGCATGAGCGGGAGAATCGGCGTGGTGTGCGAAGCGCATAGGAAGGTCTTGCGAACCCTGCATGCGGTGTGTGAAGTCGGCGTGAATTGGGCGGGCTGGAACTCCGAGCGCTGGCCCGTGTCCTACCCCTGCGAACCGGCGGATTGGCAATGCTGAAGACCGAAATCCCCAGCGAGATCCACCCCAATCTCGATCAGTACAGCGTGACGGATCTGGTCGACACGTTCATCGACGACCAGCGCCATGCGCTCGATGCGGTCCGCGCGGCCAGCGTTCGCATCGCCGAGGCGGTGACGGCGGCGTTGCCGCGCATCGCGGCGGGCGGGCGGCTCGTCTATGCCGGTGCGGGCACGTCGGGGCGGCTCGGTGTGCTCGACAGCGTCGAGCTCTTTCCGACCTTCTCGTGGCCGCCCTCGCGTGCGATGGCGGTGATCGCCGGCGGTCCGCGGGCGATGTTCGAAGCCGTCGAGGGCGCCGAAGACAGCGCCGAGCAAGGCGCCAGCGACCTGCGCGCGATCGCGGTCGGCTGCAACGACGTCGTGATCCTGCTCGCCGCATCGGGGGCGACGCCGTACGTGATGGGCGCGCTGGCAGCGGCGCGTGAGGCGGATGCGTTGACGATCGGCATCGCGAACAACGCCGGCGCGCCGCTGACGCAGGGTGCGCAGATCGCGATCACGCTGAACACCGGCAGCGAGCTGATCTCGGGCAGCACGCGGCTGAAGGCCGGCACCGCGCAGAAGATCGTCCTCAACACCTTGTCGAGCGCGATCATGGTCCGGCTCAACAAGGTCTACGGCAACCTGATGGTCGACCTGCACCCGACCAGCGCGAAGCTGTTCCGCCGTGCGGTGAGCCTGACGGTGCGCGCGACCGGTGCCGACGAAGAGACGGCGCGACGCACGCTCGCGGCATGCGACTACCAGGTCAAGGTCGCGATCGTCGCGCTGATGAAGCAGGTCGACGTGGCGACGGCGCATGCGCGCTTGGCGGCCGCGCATGGCAGCGTGCGCCAGGCGATCGCCGGCGCGCGCTGAGACTTCACGAGGCCGCCGGGTTCTCCAGCAGCGGCAACGACAAGGTCGCGATCGCACCGCCGCCATCGGCGTTGCGCAAGCTCGCACGGCCTTGATGCAGCTCGGCGATCTCCTTGACGAACGACAGGCCGAGGCCGGTGCTTTTCTTGCGCGAGTGCGGACGCGCGAGCGAATAGAACTTCTCGAACACCTTGTCTTCGGCGTAGTCGGGGATGCCGGGGCCGCTGTCGCGTACCGTGATGTCGACGCTGCGCCGGTGCTTCGCGAGTGCCAGGCTGACTGTGCCGCCGTCGGGCGAAAAGTCGATCGCGTTGTCGAGCAGGTTGGTCAGTGCGCGACGCAGCAGGAACGCGTCGCCTTCGACGCTCGCATCGTCGCCGCTTTGCAGCGCGATGCGCAGGCCGCGCGCCGCGCCGCTGGCTTGCGCGCTCGCCGTCAACTCTTCGAGCAGCGGCCGCAGCGCGACCGGCTCGGTCTGGTCCAGGCGGTGCAGCGACTCGAGTGCGGTGAGCTCCATCATGCGGTCGACGAGCTCCTGGATGCGTTGCGTCTCGCGAACGATGTTGGCGACGAAGCGCGCGCGGTCGGCATCGGGCATCGCCTCCTGCAGCAGCTCGGCGGCGCCGCGGATCGCAGACAGCGGGCTCTTCACTTCGTGCGTCAGCGTCTGCACGTAGTCGGCGACGTAGTTGCGGCCGGCCAGCGCGTCGCGCATCTCGTCGTAGGCCGCACCGATCGCGCCGAGCGCTCGACGGCCGAGGCGCGGCAAGCTGAACGAGCGCTGCGCGCGCACATAGCGAACGTAGTCGACGATGAGGCCGAACGGCCGCACCAGCCACACCGAGACGATGACGACGAGCAGCAGCACGGCGACCACCGAGGTCGCGCCGACGAGCAGCGTCTTGCGGCGTGCGGCCTCGACGAACTGGCCGAAGCTTTGCATCGGCTTGCCGACGCTGACCGCGCCGATGATCTCGTTGCGCTGGCGAATCGGCGCGGCGACGTACATCACCGAGGTGCGCGCGTCGCTGTCGATGTCGGGCGTGGCGCGCGCGCCGTATTCGCCGTTGAGCGCTCGCTTCACGTCGCGCCATTGCGAGAAGTCTTCGCCCTCATGGCGCGATTGCGAGTCGAAAACGACGCGGCCGGCGCGGTCGACCACGGCGACGCGCAGCTCGACGCGCGTCTTCTCGAAGCCGTAGATGTTGGCCTTGAAGCGGCGCGCGTACAGCGACTGGAACACCGGGCGCAAGCCCTCGGCGTTCAATGCGCCGTCGGGCGACGCACTCTCGATCGTCGCGGCCATCAGGTGCGCAGTCTCGACGAGCGACTCTTCGGCCGACTCGCGATAGCGCGGGTCGATGTCGCCGAGCAGCCGATACATCAGCACGCCGACGCCGAATGCGTAGGCGAGCAGGATGCCGATGAAGATGCGGGTGCGCTTGCTCACGGCCGCGACCATAGCAGGCGCGCTGCCATGGCCGCTCAGGTGAACTCAGCGAACGATGTCGGCCGAAGTCTCGTGCAACGCGTCTCGCAACTCGGCCGTCAATCGCTCACTGAGCTCGGGCCGCCCGTGATACGCCGCCGGCGTGTTCTGGAACAGCGCGATGCGCCACGGCGCTTTGTGGCGGTGTGCGACCAGCGTCTGCACGGCGTTCACCGCCGGGTTGATGTCGTGCTGATCCGGCGGCACCATGCCAGCCACGGCACGCAGCACCGCCACTTCGGTGGACAGGAAGCGCACCTCACGGACCTTGCCGATGTAGGACGCGGTCTCGTGGTGCGCAAAGATCTCGCCGAGCTGGGCCTCGATCTCGGCTTGTCCGTTGTGCTCGCTGCCATCGAAGCCGACGACATTGGCGTCTTCTGCACACAGCTCGGCGAATGCATGCGCATCGCGCCGGTTCCACGCGTCGAGCAGTTCCTGGTACAGCGAGCGGATATCGCTTTCGACAAGCATCGCTTCCACATCGACTCCTTACTGCATTCCGCAGATGGCGGACATGGTCCCTGTCAGGCAATCCGCGTGCCTCGAAGCCGTTCAAAGTTTCGCGGGCAAGTCCTCGGCGAGCGCGTAGCCGGTGCCGCGGTGGGTGCGGATCGGATCGAGCAACGGTGCCACCGCTTTCATCTTCGCGCGCAAGGTCTTCACATGCGCGTCGACGGTGCGGTCCAGGCTCTCGCCGGGGTCGTCCCAGACGCGTTCGAGCAAGGTGTCGCGGCTGAACACATGGCCGGGTCGCGACGCGAGCGTCTTCAACAGACCGTATTCGTAGCGCGAGAGTTCAAGCAAATGGCCATAGAAGCGGATCTGCCGCCGCCCGTCGTCGATCGCGATCGGGGTCGTCGCGGCCGCGGGCGCAGCCGCCGCGGTCTTGGCGGCGCGACGCAATATCGATCGAACACGGGCGACCAGCTCGCGCGGCGAAAACGGCTTGGCGACATAGTCGTCGGCGCCGAGCTCGAGGCCGACGACGCGATCGATCTCGTCGCTGCGCGCGGTCAGGAAGACGACCGGCACGTCGGCGAATTCGCGCAGCCGCTTGAACACCTCGAAGCCGCTCGCGTCGGGCAGGCCGACATCGAGAATCACCAGCGCCGGTGGCTGGGCGCGCAATTGCGTGAGCGCCTCTTCGCCGGTCGCGACCCACGCCGGATCGAAGCCGTCGGTGCGCAGCGCGTACTGCAGCGTGTCGGCAATGCCCGGCTCGTCTTCAACGATCAGGATGCGCGGCTTCATGCTCATTCGGATGGAAGAAAGCCTTCAATCGACAGATAGCGCTCGCCGGTGTCGTAGTTGAAGCCGAGCACCGTCGCGCCGGTGCGCAGCTCGGGCAGCTTCTGCGCGATCGCCGCCAGTGCGGCGCCCGACGAGATGCCCACCAGCATGCCTTCCTCACGCGCCGCCCGACGCGCCATTTCCTTGGCCGCGTCGGCGTCGACCTGGATCACGCCGTCGAGCAGCGCGGTGTGCAGGTTCTTCGGAATGAAGCCGGCGCCGATGCCCTGGATCGCATGTGGCCCCGGCTTGCCGCCGCTGATGACCGGCGACGCAGTGGGCTCGAC
>VBCQ01000421.1 GCA_005882155.1 Betaproteobacteria bacterium | reverse complement strand
GCTCGCCCGATGGGGCGGCGAAGAGTTCCTGCTGCTGATGTCCGACACCCGCGGCTCGCTCGCGCGACTCGGCGTCGAGCGGCTGCGCGAGCGTGCGGAGGCGATACGGCTCGTCATCGGCAAGGCGATGCTGCAAATCACCTTCTCGGCCGGCATCACCGAGCACCGCGCCGGCGAGCCGCTGTCGGACACCGTCGCGCGCGCCGACCAGGCGCTGTATGCGGCCAAGGCGGCGGGTCGCAATCGCGTCGTGCTGTATTAGCCGGGCGCAGGCCGGCTCATACCCGCAGGCCGGCTAATGTCTGCTATGCCCGGCCCCGGCCGGGCATAGTGTTTGCTGAACCGCTCGCCAAGTCGGACCCGGCATCGTCACCGGCGCGGCCGACGATGACCCGTCGGGGATCGCGACCTACACCCAGGCCGGGGCGCGCTTCGGCACCGGCGTGCTGTGGATGTGGTTCCTCACGCTGCCGTTCATGGTCGCGATCCAGCTCGTCAGCGCGCGCATCGGTCGGCAGTCGGGACGCGGCATCGTCGCCAACTTGCGCGAGCACGCGCCGCGCGGCTTCGTGCTGGCGATCGTCGGCCTGCTGTTCGTCGCCAACACGATCAACATCGCTGCCGACATCGCCGCGATGGGCGAAGCGCTGCGCCTCGTCGCCGGCGGGGCGCTGCATGTCCACGCGGTCGCGTTCGGAATCGTCACCGTGCTGCTGCAGGTCTTCGTGCCGTACCACCGGCTCGCGCCGATCCTCAAGTGGCTGACCCTGAGCCTGCTCGTCTACGTGGCGGCGGCGTTCAGCGTCCGTCTGCCGTGGGGCCGCGTGCTGCACGACCTGGTGGTGCCGCATGTCGAGGCATCGTCGGCGTTCTGGATGGTCTGCGTCGCGGTGCTCGGCACGACGATCTCGCCGTACCTGTTCTTCTGGCAGGCGGCGCAGGAAGTCGAGGAGCTGCAGCAGGATCATGTGAACCCGCAGCGCGAGCGTCTGCGCCACATTCGCCGCGCGCTGCGCCGGCTGCGCTTGGACACGGTGACCGGCATGGTGATCTCCAACGGCACTGCGTTCTTCATCATGCTGATGGGCGCAGTCGTGCTGCACGACGCCGGCATCACCGATGTGGCCACCGCAGCGCAGGCCGCGCAGGCGCTGCGCCCGCTCGCCGGTGACATGGCGTTCGCGCTGTTCGCGATCGGCATCATCAGCACCGGCCTGCTCGCGGTGCCGGTGCTCGCGTCGTCGTCGGCGTATGCGGTGGCCGAGGCCTTCGGCTGGCCCGAAGGGCTCGAGCGGCACTGGCAGGAAGCGAAAGGCTTCTACGCAATCATCGTCGTCGGCACGCTGGGGGGTACCGCGCTCGACTTCTCGCCGATCGATCCGATGCGCGCGCTGGTCTGGAGCGCGGTCATCAACGGGGTGGTGTCGGTACCGATCATGGCGGCGATGATGCTGCTCGCAACCAACCCGAAAGTGATGGGCGCTCATGCTGGGCGCCGTGCTGATGATGGGCTGGGACTTTCTTCGCTAGGAGCTTCGCTCCTAGCGCAGGCGCTTTAACGCACCACTCCCCCAGCCCCCTCCGAGAGGGGGCTCTGTCATGCAGTGTGGAAAGGCGCGGCCTTAGGAAGCTGTGCTTCCTAAGGCTTAGGCCACAGCACCCACATCCTCAGCGGCTGCTTCATGCGGCCCGCTTGCTGCTCGGCCCGCTCGCCCCAGCCCCAAAAATAATCGGCGCGCACTGCGCCGACGATCGCGCTGCCGGTGTCTTGCGCCATCACGACGCGGCGCAGCGGCGCATCGGCGAGCGGCTCGGTCGTGTCGAGCCACACGGGGCTACCGAACGGAACGCTTTGCGCATCGACGGCAATCGAGCGGCCGGGCGTCAGCGGCACGCCTTGCGCGCCGCGCGGGCCGGCGCCCGGATCGGTCAACGCCTCTTCGCGAAAGAACACGACGCGCGGGTTGCTCCACAGCAGCTCGTTGACACATCGCCGGCCACGACGCCTGCTCGGGCTTCAGCTCGCCTTGCTCGATGAGCCAGCGGCCGACCGACTTGTAGGGCTGGTCGTTGTGCGCGGCGAATGCGGCGCGCACGAGCTTGCGGCTGCCGTCGGCTTCGCTGAGCTGCAACCGGCCCGAGCCTTGGATTTGCAGAATCAGCGCATCGAGCGGGTCGGCAACGAACGCGAGCTCGCGCCCGCGCAGGCTCGCCTGCGCTGCGGCCAGCGTGTCGAGCTGCTGGCGGGTCCAGAACGGCCGGCGCGACGCGAGATCGGCAGGCGGCTGGTACAGCGGCACGCGGAACGGACCATGCGCGCTGCGGCTCGCCTCGACGACCGGCTCGAAGTAGCCGGTGACGAGGCCCTCGCTGCTCCCGTCGAGCGACTCGACGCGATACGGCAGCGTTCGCTGTTGCAGCCACGCGCGCGCCGCCGCATCGCTCGCCGGTGCGGCGCTGCGCGCGTCGGCGCACAGCCGCGCCCATTCGAGCAGCGGCCGCTCGCAGCCGCGCAGCAAAGCGGG
>VBCQ01000422.1 GCA_005882155.1 Betaproteobacteria bacterium | reverse complement strand
GCGATCGTCGTCCTCGAGAACACGAGCCGCCACATCGAGGCGGGCATGGACCGCTTCAAGGCCGCACTGCTCGGCGCGCGCGAAGTCGGCTTCACGGTGCTCGCGATCAGCCTGTCGCTGGTGGCGGTGTTCATTCCGCTGCTGTTCATGGCCGGCCAGGTCGGCCGACTGTTCCGCGAGTTCGCAGTGACCTTGTCGGTCGCGGTGATGATTTCGCTCGCGATCTCGCTGACGACGACGCCGATGATGTGCGCCTGGCTGCTGCGGCCGCGCAGCGCGAAGCGGCCGCCGGGCCGGCTGTCGCGCCTCGCCGAGCGCATGTTCGAGCATCTGCACCGCGGCTACGAGGCGAGCCTCGACTGGGCGCTCGCGGCGCGTTGGCTCGTGATGCTGATCCTGCTTGCGGTGATCGGACTCAATGTCTTTCTGTTCATCGAAGCGCCGAAGGGATTTTTTCCGCAGCAGGACACCGGCCAGATCAGCGGCGGGCTGCGCGCCGACCAGAGCATCTCGTTCCAGGCGATGCAGGACAAGCTGCGCCAGCTCGTCGACATCATCCGCCGCGACCCCGCGGTCGATACCGTGGTCGGGTTCACCGGCGGCCAGCGTGCCGGCGGCGGTTTCATGTTCGTCAACCTGAAGCCCGCATCGCAGCGCAGCGATCGCGGGCAGGCGGTAATTGCACGGCTGCGCCCGCAACTCGCGCGCGTTACGGGCGTGAGCCTGTTCCTCAACCCGGTGCAAGACCTGCGAATGGGCGGGCGGCAAAGCAGCTCGACCTACCAGTACACGCTGAAAAGCGACAACATCGTCGCGTTGCGCCAATGGGCGTCGCGGCTCGCCGACGCGATGAAAGCGCAGGCGGCGCTGACCGACGTCGACACCGACCAGCAGGAAAACGGCGTCGAGACTTTCGTCAACATCGACCGCGCCAGCGCGTCGCGCCTCGGCCTCACGGCACGCGATGTCGACAACGCGCTGTACGACGCGTTCGGCCAGCGCCAGGTCGCGACGATTTACGCCGAGCTCAATCAGTACCACGTGATCATGGAAGTGGCGCCGCGCTTCGCGCGCAGCCCCGAGTCGCTGAAGGATGTCTACGTGCCGGCGCGCGGCGGCGCGGGCAGCGCTGCCGCGCCGGCGGCGACTGCTGCGAGCGGCGCGTCGACGGTGGTCAACCCCGCGCTGCGCGATCAGTCGACCGGACAACCGCTCAGCATGGCAGCGACGCGAATGGTTCCGCTCGCCGCGATCGCGAGCTTTGCCGAAAGCGCAGCGCCGACCTCGGTGAACCACCAGGACGGCGAGCTCGCGACGACGATCTCGTACAACCTCGCCGACGGCAAGACCTTGAGCGACGCGCAGGCAGCGATCCGTGACGCCGAGGCCGAGATCGGCTTGCCGACCAACGTGCGCGGCAGCTTCCAGGGCACGGCGCGCAGCTTCCAGGAATCGCAGAGCCAGCAGCCGCTGCTGATTGCCGCAGCGCTCGTCGTGATCTACATCGTGCTCGGCGTGCTGTACGAAAGCCTCGTGCATCCGATCACCGTGCTGTCGACCTTGCCGGCCGCAGGCGTCGGCGCGGTGCTCGCGCTGCTGATGTTCAAGATGGAGTTCTCGATCATCGCGTTGATCGGCGTGTTCCTGCTGATTGGCATCGTCAAGAAGAACGCGATCCTGATCATCGACTTCGCACTCGACGCCGAGCGATCGCGCGGGCTGTCGCCGCTCGAGGCGGTGCGCGAAGCCTGCCTGCTGCGCTTTCGGCCGATCCTGATGACGACGCTCGCCGCAGCACTCGGTGCGCTGCCGCTCGCGATCGGTTTCGGCGAAGGCGCCGAGCTGCGCCGCCCGCTCGGCGTCGCGATCATCGGCGGGCTGATCGCGAGCCAGCTGTTGACGCTGCTGACGACGCCGGTCGTCTACCTGCTGCTCGACAAGCTGCGCCGGCGCGGCGCCGACGAGCGACATCTGAGCCGCGTCGGCGAGCCGCGGCTCGAAGCGCCATGAGTCGCAGCATGCCGCACTGCTTTCGTCTCACGTCGATCGCGCTCGCCGTGCTCGCCAGTGGTTGCGCGGTCGGGCCGACCTACGTGCGGCCATCGGCGCCGACCTCGGCGACCTACAAGGAGGCCGCGGGCTGGGTCGTCGCTGCGCCGGCCGATGCGCTCGACCGCGGCGCGTGGTGGGCTTTGTTCGACGACCCGCTGCTCAACGAGCTGGAGCAACAGGTCGAGGTGTCGAACCAGAACGTCGCCGCCGCCACCGCGGCGTATGCGCAGGCCCAGGCGCTGGTTCGCGAGCAGCGGGCGTCGCTGTTCCCGGTGGTGTCGCTCAATGGTGGCGCGTCACGCTCGGGCGGCGGCGCCAGCCGTGACGCGACCCAACTGAAGATCGACATCGGCGGCAGTTGGGAGCCCGACGTCTGGGGCCGGCTGCGCCGCGGCGTGACGAGCGCGAGCGCGGCCGCGCAAGCGAGCGCCGCCGATCTCGCATCGGCCAAGCTGTCGGCGCAGGGCGAGCTCGCCGTCGATTACATCGGGCTGCGCCAGTCGGACGCGCAGCGAGCCCTGCTCGCCGACACGATCGCCGCTTACCAGCGTGCGCTGCAGATCACGCAGAACCGCTACGTCGCCGGCGTCGTCGCGAAGACCGACGTGCTGCAGGCGCAGACCCAGCTGACGAATGCGCAGGCCGATCAGGTCGGGCTCGCGCGCCAGCGCGCGCAGCTCGAGCACGCGATCGCGGTGCTGATCGGCAAAGCGCCCGGTGACTTCACGCTGCCGCCGGCGGAGTGGAAATACAAAGTGCCTGACGTTCCGGTGGCTGTGCCGGCGACGCTGCTGCAGCGCCGCCCCGATATCGCGTCGGCCGAGCGGCGTGTCGCCGCGGCCAACGAGCAGATCGGCATCGCGCAGTCGGCGTACTACCCGAACCTGAGCTTGAGCGCGTCGTACGGCTTCGGCGCGAGCCGGCTCGCCGACTTGTTCAGCGCATCGAGCTCGCTGTGGGCCTTGGGTCTGCAAGCAGCGCAAACGCTGTTCAATGCCGGCGCGACGAGCGCACGCGTGGCCGGCGCGCGTGCCGCGCACGAGCAGACCGTCGCACGCTACCGGCAGACGGTGCTCAGCGCATTCCAAGGCGTCGAAGACCAGCTCGCCGCGTCGCGCGTTCTGGCCGAGCAATACGAGTTGCGTCGCCAGGCGTCCGTTGCCGCCGACCAAGTCGAGCAGCAAGTGCTGAATCGCTACCGCGCCGGCCAGGTCAGCTACAGCGAAGTCGTCACCGCGCAGGCGACGGCGCTGAACACGAGGCGTGCGTTGGTGCAGTTGGCGGCCGATCGGCAGACGACGGCGGTGGCGTTGATTCAGGCGCTGGGGGGCGGATGGAGGGAATGAGTCGAGCGCCCAGCAAAAAGTCCGTTCAAGCTGGGCGATAAAAAAGCCCGCTGAAGCGGGCTTTTGTTGGAGGGCTTTGCGACTCAGGCAGTTGCGCCGAGCGCCTTGATCTTGGCCGACAGGCG
This sequence comes from Betaproteobacteria bacterium, assembly GCA_005882155.1. Lineage (GTDB taxonomy): Bacteria > Pseudomonadota > Gammaproteobacteria > Burkholderiales > Burkholderiaceae_C > Albitalea. Next base: position 26,349 of record VBCQ01000422.1, on the reverse strand, counting down.
GCTCTTGTGACGCGCGGCCTTGTTCTTGTGGAAGATGCCCTTGTCGGCGACCGAGTCGATGACGCGCTGGGCTTCCTTGAACATCTCGGCGGCCTTCGCCTTGTCGCCGGTGCCGACGGCTTTTTGGACGTTCTTCACGACGGTGCGGAACTTGGAGCGCAGGGCGGTGTTCGCGGCGTTGAGCTTCACGTCCTGGCGCACGCGCTTGCGGCCCGAGGCGATGCGAACCGTCTTCTTCTTGGCTTTGGAGGTGGTGGCCATGCTGTAGCAGTGTTCAGGTAGAGCGAAGTCCGCGAGTATAGCAGCCCGCTGCCGGGCGGTGCAAAGGCGGTCATGGCCAAGAGTAAGCGCTTTCTATAATCGGCGCCTTCGAGACCCCGGCCGCGAGCGCCGTCCAGAAGAACCATGAACTTGCTGCGGGCCGCATCCATCGTCTCCCTGCTGACGCTCGCCTCGCGCATCACCGGGCTCGGCCGCGAACTGATCATCGCTGCGATGTTCGGCGCCGGCGCCTGGACCGACGCCTACAACGTCGCGTTTCGCATCCCCAACTTGCTGCGCCGGCTGTTCGCCGAGGGCGCGTTCTCGCAGGCCTTCGTGCCGATGCTCGGCGAAACGCGGGCGCGCGAAGGCGACGCGGTGACCCAGCGCCTGGTCGACGCCGTCGCGACGATCCTGTTCTGGGCACTGCTCGTCACCTGCGTGATCGGCGTCGTCGCCGCGCCGATCATCGTCTGGCTGATGGCCTCGGGGCTGCAACGATTCGACGCCGCGGTCGTGATGACGCGCTGGATGTTCCCCTACATCGGCTTCATGTCGCTGGTGGCGCTCTCGGCCGGCATCCTGAACACCTGGAAGCGCTTCGCGATTCCGGCAGCGACGCCGATCCTGCTCAACGTCGCGGTGATCGCTGCAGCGTGGTGGCTCGCGCCGCGCTTCGAGGGCTGGGGCGTCGAGCCGATCTACGCCCTGGCTGTCGGCGTGATGGTCGGGGGTGTGGCGCAACTCGCGATTCAAGTGCCGGCGCTGGTTCGCATCGGCTGCCTGCCGCACATCGGATTGCGCATGTCGTCGTTGCGAGCAGCGTGGTCGCACCCCGGCGTGCACCGCGTGCTGCGCCAGATGGCGCCGGCACTGCTCGGCGTGTCGGTGGCGCAGCTGTCGCTCGTCATCAACACGCAGATCGCGTCGCATGTCGGCGTCGGATCGGTGTCATGGCTGACCTATGCCGATCGGCTGATGGAGTTCCCGACCGCGCTGCTCGGTGTCGCGCTCGGTGTCGTGCTGATCCCGCAGTTGTCGGCCGCGCATGGCCGCGACGACGCCGCGGCGTATTCCGCGTTGCTCGACTGGGGCCTGCGGCTCACGCTGCTTCTCGCGCTGCCTTGCGCCGTCGCGCTGCTCGTCTTTCCGAACGCACTGGTGGCCGTGCTGTACCAGCGCGGCGCGTTCACCGCGCACGACGTGCAGCAGACTGTCACGGCCTTGATGGGCTACGGCGTCGGCCTGATGGGACTCATCGGCGTGAAGATCCTCGCACCCGGCTTCTATGCGCGGCAGGACATTCGCACGCCGGTGAAGATCGGCGTGCTGGTGCTCGTGCTGACGCAGCTGATGAACGCGGTCTTCGTGCCTTTTCTCGCGCATGCCGGGCTCGCGCTGTCGATCGGCTTGGGCGCGCTGATCAACGCGGGCTTGCTGTTCGTCGGGCTGCGACGGCGCGGCAGCTATGTGCCCGCGCCCGGCTGGCCATCGTTCGCGTTGCGTGTCGCGCTGGCGACCGCGCTGCTCGGCGCGCTGCTCGGCTGGGCCAGTCACGCCATCGATTGGATCGCGCTCGGCGAGCGGCCCGCGCTGCGCGTCGGCCTGCTCGCGGCCTGCCTGGTCGGCGCAGCGGCGCTGTACTTCGTCACCCTCTTGGCGAGCGGAATGAAGCTTCGCGAGTTCGCGCACCGGGGCTAAACTGACCGCATGGCCGAACCTTTGCAGTTCGAAGTGCCGACCGCTCTGGAGTACTTCTCCGCGCTGGTGGCAGACGATGCGACCTTGTCCTTGCTCGAAGCGGCGGCGGCGATTGCGCAAGACGACTTCCCCGATCTCGACACGCAGGCGGTGCTGGCCGAAGTCGATGCGTTGGCCGACAAGCTCAAGCGCCGCATCCCGGCCGACGCGGTCCCGGTGCAGCGCCTGCGCTGGCTGAACCGCTACTTCTTCCAGGAGCTCGGCTTCGCCGGCAACGTCAACGACTACTACGACCCGCGCAACAGCTATCTGCACAGCGTGTTGCGAACGCGGCGCGGCATTCCGATCACCCTCGCTGTGCTGTACATCGAGCTGGCGACGCACATCGGGCTCACCGCGCGCGGCGTTTCGTTCCCCGGCCACTTCCTCATCAAGCTGCGGATGAACACCGGGCACCAGCACGGCGAAGTGGTGATCGACCCGTTCACCGGCCATTCGCTGTCGCGCGAAGAGCTCGACGAGCTGCTCGGCCCGTACAAGCGCAATCACGGGCTGACGGGCGACTTCGACGCGCCGCTGGGCTTGTTCCTGCAAGCCGCGCCGCCGCGCGACGTGCTCGCCCGCATCTTGCGCAACCTGAAGGAAATCCATCGCACTGCGGGCGACTGGCCGCGCCTCGTGGCGGTGCTGCATCGCCTGGTGATCCTGTTGCCGCACGCGTGGGAAGAGCGGCGCGACCGCGGCTTGGCACTCGCCGAGCTCGGGCATGTTGCACAGGCGGTCGACGATCTGAGCGTCTACCTCGAGCATCGCCACGACGCCGACGACCATGCGGTGTTGACAGCGCGCGTCCTCGAGCTGCGCGACACCGGCTGGCCGCGGCTGCATTGAGCAGCTGCGTCGCCCGCCGCTTAGAATTTCGCCCACTGCGCGCGTGCCGCGCAGCCCACCACTGGGCGCCTCGCGCCGACCGATGAATCTTTCCGCTGCCCAACGACGAACCCTCTCCTGGTTGGCGCTCGCGCTCATCGCGTTGGCGCTGCTTTGGCTGCTTGCGCCCGTCCTCACGCCCTTCCTGATCGGCGCGGTAATGGCCTACGCACTGCACCCGACCGTCGAGCGGCTGGCTGCGAAGGGCGTGCCGCGCGTCGTCGCGGTGGCGCTGGTCGAGGTGGTGGTGATCGTCGCCTTGCTCGCGCTGCTGCTGCTGATCGTGCCGATCCTGTCGAAGGAACTGCCGCTGCTGCGCGAGCAGATTCCGCTGCTCGCCGATCGGCTGAACACCCAGCTCACGCCGTGGCTGTCGCAGTTCGGCATCCACGTCGCGCTCGACACCGACAGCATCAAGGCTTTCGTGCTGAAGTACCTCAGCGACAACTTCGAGGACTGGCTGGTGCGGGCGATGAGCTCGGCGCGCATTGGCGGCAGCATCGTGCTCGCGCTGATCGGCAACGCGGTGCTGGTGCCGGTCGTGCTGTTCTATCTGCTGATCGACTGGCCCGAGCCTGTGCGTCGCGTGCATGAGCTGGTGCCGCCGCGCTTGCGTCCCACTGTCAAAGGTTTTCTCGACGAGTGCGATGCGGTGCTTGGCCAGTATCTGCGCGGGCAACTGCTCGTGATGCTGATCCTCGCCGGGTTCTACAGCCTGGGTCTTGCGCTGTTCGGCTTCGATCTCGCGGTGCCGGTGGGCGTGTTCACCGGGCTCGCGGTCTTCATTCCGTATCTCGGATTCGGAATCGGGCTCGCGCTCGCGCTGCTCGCGGGTGTGCTGCAGTTCGCCAGCTGGTACGGTGTGATCGCGGTCGCAGTCGTCTACGGCATCGGCCAGGTCATCGAGGGCTTCTACCTCACGCCGCGGCTGGTCGGCGAGCGCATCGGCTTGAAGCCGCTGGTGGTGATCTTCGCGCTGCTCGCCTTCGGTCATCTGCTCGGATTTGCCGGCGTGCTGGTCGCGTTGCCGGTCAGTGCGGTGATGGTGGTCGCGGTGCGGCGGCTGCGCGGCATGTACCTGGCAAGCCGTCTTTACAGCGCATGAGGGCGGCGCGCTCGAATTCGAATGAAGCAGATTCCGCTGGCCATCGCGCTCGACACGGCGCCCAGCTTCGATTCCTTCGTCATCGGCGCGAATGCGATGGCCGTAGCGCACCTCGGCGCGATGCAGGCCGCGTCACCGCCGGTGTACCTGTGGGGCCCGTCGGGCAGCGGCAAGACACACCTGTTGCATGCGCTGGCCGATCGCTTTCAGCAGCGCGGCTTGCGCGTCGGCTGGTTCAGCGCGGCCGACCCCGCGCCATGGGCCGTCGACGACACACGCTCGCTGCTCGTCTTCGATGGCTGCGACGAGTTCGACGCGCATCAGCAGCAGTCGGCCTTCGCGCTCTTCGTCGAGGCGACGACGCGTGCTGCTCCCGTCGCGTCGGCCGGCCGCGTGCCGCCGGTCGATCTGCCGCTGCGCGACGACCTGCGGTCGCGGCTCGGCTGGGGCCATGTGCTGGCGATCGCGCCGCTGTCCGAGGAGCAGACTCGAGCGACGTTGCGCCGTGAAGCCGATCGGCGCGGACTCTTTCTTTCCGACGACGTGATGGACTACCTGTTGACGCGTTTCGCGCGTGATCTCAAGCACCTGATGGTGCTGCTCGATCGGCTCGACGAGTTCGCGCTGGTGACCAAGCGCGCGATCACGGTGCCGCTCGTCAAGCAAATGCTGGCCGAGGAGGGCCGATGACTCGCAACCTGTGCCTGTTCGATCTCGACGACACGCTGATCCCGTTCGATTCGGACCATGCGTGGGGCGAATTCATCATTCGACTCGGCTGGGTCGAGGAAGCCGAATTCCGCCGGCGCGCGGACGAATACTTCGAGCAGTACAAGTCGGGCGTGCTCGACATCCACCAGTACATCGCTTTCGCGACCGAGCCGCTGCGCGTGCGCGCCGACACCGAAACCGATGCCGCCCACGCGCGCTTCATGCGCGAAGTGATCGCGCCGCAGTTGCACGCCGATGCGCATGCGCTGGTGCGCAAGCACCTCGATCAAGGCGACCTCGTCGCGCTGGTCACGGCGACCAACGACTTCGTCACCGCCCCGATCGCCAAGGCGTTCGGCATCGCCGATCTCATCGCGGTGCGGCTCGAGCGCGACGCAGGGGGTACGATCACAGGCCGAATCGCCGGTGTGCCGAGCTATCGCGAAGGCAAGGTGACGCGGGTCGGGCAGTGGCTCGCCGACCAGGGCGCCGCGTGGCGCGACTTCGAGCGCATCAGCGTCTACAGCGACTCGCCCAACGACCTGCCACTGCTCGAGCTGGCGACCGACCCCGTGGCCACCAACCCGTCTCCCTTGCTCGAAGCGATTGCCCGCGAACGCGGTTGGCGCATCCTCAACCTTTTCAAATGATCAAGAAGTTCATCGACAAGCTGCTCGGCAAGTCCGCCACGACGGGCGCGGGCAAAGCGCATCCGCGCGGCAAGCGGGTCGAGGTGGCCAAGAGCGAGCACGGCATCGATCCGTCGCTGGTCGACGAGCGCGCGATCAAGACGGTGCAGACACTTGCCGACGCCGGCTTCGAAGCCTTCATCGTCGGCGGCGCAGTGCGCGACTTGCTGCTCGGCCTGCGACCGAAGGACTTCGACGTCGCGACCAACGCGACGCCGGAGGAGGTGAAGGCGCTGTTTCGCCGTGCCTTCATCATCGGCCGACGCTTTCGCATCGTCCACGTGGTGTTCGGCCGCGGCCGCGAGCACGAAGTGATCGAGGTCTCGACCTTTCGCGCGATGATGGACGCGGCAGCGGCCGACCAGGTCAGCGGCAACGAGAAGACCTCGAAGAGCGACTTGCACGGCAAGACCCATGTCATCGACGCCGAAGGCCGTGTGCTGCGCGACAACGTCTGGGGCCCGATTATCGAAGACGCCGCGCGCCGCGACTTCACCGTTAACGCGATGTACTACGACCCGCAGCGCGAAATCGTCGTCGACTACCACGGCGGCATCAAGGACGCGAGGAAGAAGCTGCTGCGAATGATCGGCGACCCGGAGACGCGCTACCGCGAAGACCCGGTGCGAATCATCCGCGTCGTTCGCTTCGCGGCCAAGCTCGGCTTCGAGATCGAGCCGAAGACACGCGCGCCGATCAAGACGATGGCCGCACTGCTCGACAACGTGCCGCTGTCGCGCATGTTCGACGAGATGATCAAGCTCCTGCAGACCGGCCATGCGCTGGCGAGCATCGAAGAGCTGCGCAAGCAGGGCCTGCACCGCGGCGTGTTCCCGGTTCTCGACGTGGTGCTCGACGAAGCGCACCGCCACGACGGGCGCGAGAAGTTCGTCCAGCTCGCGCTTGCCGACACCGATCGCCGCGTCAACGAGGGCAAGCCGGTCGCGCCGAGCTTCATGCTCGCGTGCATGCTGTGGCACGACGTGCTCGACCGCTGGCAGCAGTTGAAGGCGCGCGGCGAGCCCGCGTTCCCCGCGCTGCAGCAGGCGATTGACGCGGTGTTCGATGCGCGAATCGGCGACATCTCCGGCCGCGGCAAGCTGGCGGCCGACATGCGCGAGATCTGGATGATGCAGCCGCGCTTCGAGCGGCGCGTCGGCAACAGCCCGTTCACGCTCGCCGAGCAGCCGCGCTTTCGCGCCGGCTTCGATTTTCTGCGTCTGCGCGCCGACGCTGGCGAGATCGACGACGAGCTGGCGAGCTGGTGGGAAGACTTTTCGCTCGCCGATGCCGAGGAGCGCCGCCGCTTGATCGGCGAGGCGCGCGAGCGCGATCACAGTCGTCGAGCCGCAGCGCCCGCAGCGGCGCCGAAAGCCGGCGCGCCGGCCGAAGGCGAGCCGGCGAAGAAGCGGCGGCGGCGCCGGCGCAAGCCCGCGCAAGGCGGGGCAGCCGAGGCCGGCGGCGATGTCGATGTCGCGATGCGCGACGACAGCTCATCCGGCGAGCCGGGATGAGCGATGACTCGCAGCCTCGCAGCCATCGGCCTGGGTGCGAATCTGGGCGACGCCAGCGCCACACTGACGACCGCGCTCGCTGAGCTTGCGCAACTGCCCGACAGCGCGCTCGAGGCCACGTCGCCGTTCTATCGCAGTGCGCCGATCGACGCTGACGGGCCCGATTACCTGAATGCGGTCGCCTTGCTGCGCACCGGCCTGCCACCGCTCGCATTGCTGGCAGAGTTGCAGCGCGTCGAAGCGCGGCATGGGCGCGAACGCGGATATCGCAACGCGCCGCGCACCTTGGATCTGGACTTGCTCGTGTACGACGAGCTGCGTCTCGCAACGCCGGCATTGACCTTGCCGCACCCGCGAATGCACGAACGCGCTTTCGTGCTGAGGCCGCTCGCCGACGTGGCGCCTGAATTGTCGATTCCCGGCCGCGGCGCTGTCAGCGAATGGCTGCCCCGGGTCGTTGATCAGCGAGTTGAGAAAATCGAGCCATGAACGCCGCACCTGCTCCGGCACAACTGTCCGATCGCTTCCGCCACATCGTCATCGAAGGTCCGATCGGCGTCGGCAAGAGCTCGCTTGCGCGCCGCCTGGCTGAGCAGCTCGGTGCCGAGCTGCTGCTTGAGAAGGCCGACGACAACCCCTTCCTCGAGCGCTTCTACGACGACCGCTTCGGCTACGCGTTCCAGACGCAGCTGTTCTTTTTGTTCCAGCGCGTCAAGCAAATGCAAACCCTGTCGCAGCAGGGCATGTTTTCGCGCGGCGTCGTCAGCGATTTCCTGTTCGCCAAGGACGCCTTGTTCGCCCGGCTCAACTTGAGCGATGAGGAATACCGGCTCTACGCGCAGATGTACGCGCAGGTCGCGCCTAGCGTGCCCGAGCCCGACTTGATCGTGTGGCTGCAGGCGACGCCGGCGACCTTGCTGCAGCGAATTCAGCAGCGCGGCATCGCGATGGAGCAGGGCATCGGCGAAGATTATCTGCAGCGCCTGTGCGACGCCTATGTCGAGCACTTTCACAGCCACGCCGGTGCGCCGGTGTTCGGCGTCGTGACCGAGCGCTTCAACCCGGTGGACAACAACGCCGATTTCGATTTGCTGCTCGACAAGCTGTCGACCTTCGAGGGCCGACGCGGCATCTACGATCCGGCGGCGTGAACTACACTGCGCGGGTTTCAAATTCACGACACCCGCGTGACACTCCCGAGTCAGGCGAGGCGCCGCGCAAGCGAGGGATTCACCATGCTGTTTGGCAAGCTGCTGCCGCGCGAAGGCAATTTCTTCGAATTGTTCGATCAGCATGGCGCCTACATCGTCGAGGGCGCGCGCGCATTCATTCTGCTGATCGAGCACTACGCCGATGTCGGCTTGCGCGAGAAATACATCAACGAGGTCGGCAACGCCGAGCGCCAGGCCGACCGCATTACTGCCGAGGTGAATCGGCTGCTGCACAAGACCTTCATCACGCCGATCGACCGCGAGCAGATCCACGGGCTGATCAACGCGATGGACGACATCCTCGATCTGCTGCAAGACGCGACCGAGACGATGTCGCTGTACGACGTGCGGGCGATGAATGAAGACATCACGCGTCTCGGCGACCTGAGCGCGAAGTGCTGTGAGCGGGTGCAGCACGCGGTGTCGCTGCTGCCGAAGCTGAGCGACCACGCGACCGCCGCGGCGGCCATCAAGACCTGCGAAGAAATCGATCGGCTCGAGTCCGATGCCGATCGGGTGATGCGCTCGGCGATGTCGAAGCTGTTTCGCGAAGAGAACGATGTTCGCGAGCTGATCAAGCTGAAGACGATCTACGAGCAGCTGGAGTCGATCTCCGACCGTTGCGAAGACGTGGCGAATCTGATCGAGGGCGTGGTCCTCGAGAACTCATGACGCGCCGCGCTTTCGCATGAGTTCGGTTCAGAGCGCGTTCTGGATCGTCGCGATGCTGGTCGTGCTGGCCATCGCGTTCGATTTCATGAACGGCTTCCACGACGCGGCGAATTCGATCGCCACGGTGGTTTCCACCGGCGTGCTCAAGCCGCAGCAGGCGGTGGTGTTCGCTTCGTTCTTCAACGTGATCGCGATCAGCATCTTTCAGCTCAAGGTCGCGGCCACCGTCGGAAAGGGCATCGCAATCCCCGGCGTCGTCGATCAGAACGTCGTGTTCGGTGCATTGGTCGGCGCGATGGTGTGGAACGTCGTGACCTGGTGGCACGGCATCCCGTCGAGCTCGTCGCATGCGCTGATCGGCGGCATCGTCGGTGCGGTGATCGCGAAAGCCGGTGCGGGTTCGCTGATCGCTGCCGGCGTGTGGAAGACGGTGCTGTTCATCTTCCTCTCGCCGCTGATGGGCTTCCTGCTCGGCTCGCTGCTGATGCTGATCGTCGCGCACCTGTTCCGGCGCGTCTCTCCGCTGCATGTGGACAACTGGTTTCGTCGATTGCAGCTCGTCTCGGCAGGTCTGTACAGCTTGGGCCACGGCGGCAACGATGCGCAAAAGACCATCGGCATCATCTGGATGCTGCTGATCGCCACCGGCTACTCGGCTGCCGGCGACAAGCTGCCGCCGACCTGGGTGATCTGGTGCTGCTACGTGGCGATCGGGCTGGGCACGATGTTCGGCGGCTGGCGCATCGTCAAGACCATGGGTCAGCGCATCACCAAGCTCAAGCCGGTCGGCGGCTTTTGCGCCGAGACCGGCGGAGCGATCACGCTGTTTCTCGCGACAGCGCTCGGGATCCCGGTTTCGACGACGCACACCATCACCGGCGCGATCGTCGGTGTCGGCTCGGCGAAGCGCGCATCGGCAGTGCGCTGGGGCGTGGCGGGCAACATCGTCTGGGCGTGGATCTTCACGATCCCGGCGTCGGCTTTCGTCGCCGGGGTGGCTTACTGGATCAGCCTCCTGCTGTTCACTGGCTGATCTTTCGCGCCTCTTCGATCTGGTACTCGAAATATCGCTGGCCGCTGAATGCGATCGTCGCCATCAGCACGCCGGCGCCGATGAGAAGCGCGAGTACCACGCCGATGATCGCGGCCCAGCCGCTGCTCGCGGCGGGGCGCTGCGGATTGAAGCGCGCGTTCCACTTGTCGTCCGGCGTCAGGCCATAAAGGATCGCCATCAGCATCGCAGTCGCGAGCGCGAGGCCGAGCAGCGGAATCAGCGCCCACGACAGCGGGTCGTCTTGGCCGAGGTCGAGCATGCGCTGCACGCCATACAGGCCAAGCAAGGTCGGGGCAGGGTACATCCAGCCCCAGACATCGCGAAAGCCGTGCAGATAGAAGCGATGCAAGCCGAAGCCGCCGCCGACGAGCGCGATCCAGGTGGCGAGCGTCTTGGATTTGCCGCCGCTCATTCGAGGTCGATCGCCGGGGCGCGGTCGCTCAAGCCGAGGCCGCGCTGCATGATCACGACATCGAGCCAGCGGTCGAACTTCCAGCCTGCGGCCTTAAGAAGCCCTGTGTGCTCGAAGCCGAGCGCGCGATGCACGGCGATCGACGCCGCATTGGCCGAGTCGCCGATCACCGCGAGCATTTGGCGCGACCCGCGCGCTTCGCACTGGGCCATCAGCTCGGCGAGCAGCAGCCGGCCGCTGCCCTGACCGCGCGCGTCGTCGGCCAGGTAAATCGAATCCTCGACGCAGAAGCGATAAGCCTTGCGCGGGCGGAAACGGTTGGCATAGGCGAAGCCGAGCACTCGGCCGCCGCGCTCGGCGACGAGCCAGGGCAAGCCTTTGCCGACGACATCGTCGCGGCGGCGCGCCATCTCGGCTTCGTCAGGCGCGTCGAGCTCGAAAGTGCCGGTCGCGTGGAGCACGTGCCAGGCGTAGATCGCGCAGACGGCGGGCACGTCGGCATCGGTGCTCGGGCGGATCAGCAAGGGCGAGGCGGTCATGGCGGGCGGGCGGACGAGTCCTTGCGAGTTTATAATGCGCGATTTTCGGTGACGGCCAGCCGGCGTATCTACGCCACCGAAGGGTTCGCGGCGCAGCTTGGTGCTCGCCTCGTTTTTTGATCTGCTCGCCCTGAGTGTCTCCTGGTGCGGTGGATGTTTTCACATTTCAAGGAAACAGCATGGTCGTGATCCGACTCGCACGCGGGGGCGCCAAGAAGCGTCCGTTCTTCAACATCGTCGTTACCGACTCGCGTATTCGCCGCGACGGCCGATTCATCGAGCGCGTGGGTTTCTACAACCCCGTCGCCGCCGGCGGCGAGCAGCCGCTGCGCGTCGCGTTCGACCGCATCGACTACTGGGCCAGCACCGGCGCGCAGCTGTCGCCGACTGTCGCTCGGCTGGTTGCACAAGCGAAGGCGGCGGCCTGACGCGACGCGCTGGCGGCTGAACCGTGACCACGGCGCCGTCGGCCATCGTTTCGGCCGAGCCCGCGTGGCCGGATGATGCGGTGGAGGTCGGCCGCATCATCGGTGCCTGGGGTATCAAGGGCGGGATCAAGGTCCAGCCCTTCGCACAGGACCCGCAGGCGCTGTTCTCATCGCGCCGCTGGTTCTTGAAGCCGCCCGAGGCGTCGAGCGTCCTGAAGCGCCCCGCTTCAGCGACAACCGTCCCGCCGCTTCTCAAGATCACCCACGCCAAGGAACAGGGCGACTGGGTGGTGGCCCAAGCTCAAGACATCTCGGACCGCAACGCGGCCGAGGCCTTGCGCGGCGCGCGCGTGTTCGTCTCGCGTGCGAGCTTTCCGAGCGCCGACCCCGACGAGTACTACTGGGTCGACCTGATCGGACTTTCGGTGATCAACCGCGAAGGCGAGTCCCTCGGCACCGTGTCTGGACTCCTCGACACCGGGCCGCACAGCGTGCTGCGCATCGCGCCGCCGAATGCCCAGGCCGGCGATGAGCCCGCCGAGCGCTTGGTCCCGTTCGTCGCCGCCTACGTGCTCGACGTCAATCTCGCCGAGCGCCGAATCACCGTCGACTGGGGGCTGGACTACTGATCCGGCAGGACACCGTGCGCTTCGATGTCATCACGCTGTTTCCCGAGCTGTTCGGCGCGCACCTGACGCAGGGCGTCACGCGGCGCGCGTTCGAGTCCGGGCAGGTCGAGGTCAAGCTGTGGCAGTTGCGCGACTTCGCCGACGACAACTACCGCCGCGTCGACGATCGCCCGTTCGGCGGCGGACCCGGCATGGTGATGCTCGTGGAGCCGCTCGAGCGCGCATTGGCGGCCGCGCGCGCGGCCCGCGGCGAGTCTTCGGCACCGCTGGTTCACTTCACGCCAACCGGTCGGCGCATCGACCAGTCGCTGGTTCGCGAGTTCGCTGCGGGATCGGGGGCGGTACTGCTGTGCGGGCGCTACGAAGGCATCGATCAGCGCTTTCTCGATCGGCATGTCGATCTGGAGTTGAGCCTCGGGGACTTCGTCCTGTCCGGCGGTGAGATCCCGGCGCTCGCGTTGCTCGATGCGGTTGCGCGACTGCAAGACGGCGTCCTCGGCGACGCGCAATCGCATCAGCAGGACAGCTTTTCCGACGGCCTGCTCGACTGGCCGCACTACAGCCGGCCCGAAGTGCTCGACGCACCCGACGGGCCGGACGCGGTGCCGGCGGTGCTGCTGTCGGGTCATCATGCCGACATCGCGCGTTGGCGACGCCAGCGATCGCTGGAGATCACGGCGCGCCGTCGGCCCGACCTGATCGCCGCGGCGCGCGCCGCCGGCGGGTTGAGCCCGGCGGACGAGCAGTTCCTCGCGACCCTTCCGCTATAATCATCGGCTTTTCGATCCTCTGCCACGCCCGGGCGCCTCGTTCGCCCGACCCACCCCACATCCAACATAGCGTGGGCACGATCGCACCGGAGAACCTGATGGACCTGATCCAGACCCTCGAGCAAGAAGAGATTGCTCGCCTCAACAAGACCATTCCACCGTTCGCCCCGGGCGACACGGTGATCGTCAGCGTCAACGTCGTCGAAGGCACTCGCAAGCGTTTGCAAGCCTACGAAGGCGTCGTGATCGCCAAGCGCAACCGCGGACTGAACTCGAGCTTCATCGTGCGCAAGATCTCCAGCGGCGAAGGCGTCGAGCGCACGTTCCAGATCTACAGCCCGCTGATCGCATCGATCGAAGTCAAGCGCCGCGGCGACGTGCGCCGCGCGAAGCTGTACTACCTGCGTGAGCGCTCGGGCAAGTCGGCGCGCATCAAGGAAAAATTGGCCTGACGGAGTCGGGCTGCCGCCGGCAGCTGGCGCGCAAGCGCCAAGCCAATTTTCGCGGCGCAGCGCACCGCAAAAGCTGGCCTAACAGCCCTTCTGCCCCAAAGGAAGCCGCCTCTCGAGGCGGCTTTTTCAATTCCAATACGTTCATGCCGACGAGCTTCAATCCGCAAGAGCTGCCCGTTATCGGAATCGACGATCACCTGCCTGCCGTCGTGGCCGAGCAATTGCTGCCCGATGCGTTGCGCAGGCGTTTCGTGGCGCAGCCGGCGTGGGAACCCGAGATCAAGATCGAGCGTCGCTTCACCGAGCGCGAGCCGACGCATGCGTCGGTGCTCGTACCGCTGATCCAGCGCGACGAGGTCATGGTGCTGCTGACGCAGCGCACCGACCATCTGACCGATCACCCCGGTCAGATCAGCTTCCCGGGCGGGCGCGTCGAGCCCGAGGACGAGAACGCGACGGCCACCGCGTTGCGCGAGGCGCATGAAGAGATCGGGCTGCATGCGCGGCACATCGAAGTGCTCGGCGAATTGCCGACCTACACCACCGGCACCGGCTTCATCGTCACGCCGGTGGTCGCGCTGATCGAGCCACCGTTCACGATCGCTGCCGATCCGTTCGAAGTGGCCGAAGTGTTCGAAGTGCCACTGTCGTTCCTGATGTCGCCGGCCAACCACCGACATCACGCGATCGAGTTCGGCGGCGTCAAGCGCGAGTTCCTGTCGATGCCATGGCAAGGCGCAGACGCGGCCGGCGAGCCGCGACGCTATTTCATCTGGGGCGCCACCGCGTCGATGCTGCGCAACCTCTATCGATTTCTATCCGCGTGAAAACTCGCCGGTATCATCGGCGCGCATGAGTTTCTTCGCCGTCCTCTTCGCGCTGCTGATCGAGCAACTGAAGCCGCTGCCGCGTCGCAACCCGGTACACGATGCGTTGACCTCATGGATGCGCTGGACTGGCCGCAACTTCGACGCCGGACGCGACCATCATGCGCTGGTCGTCTGGTGCGTGACGGCGTTGGCGCCGGCGCTGGCGGCGTGGGCCGTCTATCTGCTGATCGCTCACTTCAGCCTGCTCGCTGCGCTGGCGTGGAACGTGGCCGTGCTCTACGTGACGCTCGGCTTTCGTCAGTTCAGCCACCACTTCACCGACATTCGCGACGCACTCGAGCGCGGCGACGAGGCCGAGGCGCGCCGACTGCTGACTGAGTGGCGCCATCTCGACGCGAGCGAGTTGCCGCGCACCGAGCTGCTGCGCCACATCATCGAACACTCGCTGCTCGCGGCGCACCGTCACGTGTTCGGCGTGTTCTTCTGGTTCGTGGTCTTGTCGAGCATTGGCTTCGGGCCGGCCGGCGCGGTGCTGTATCGGATGGCCGAATTCGCGAGCCGCTATTGGGCCTACAAGAATCGCACCGTCGGCGAGCCGACCAACGAACGCTTGATGGCCTTGTCGCAGCGCCTGTTCAGCATCGTCGATCATTTGCCGGCGCGTCTGACGGCGTTCGGCTTTGCGGTGGTCGGCAACTTCGAAGAAGCAGTGAGTTGCTGGCGCCGCGATGCGGGACTGTGGAAGCATCCGAACGAAGGCATCATCCTCGCCGCCGCTGCGGGCGCCGTCGGCGTTCGCCTCGGCGGCAGCGCGGCACCGGGTGTCACGCCGGACCGATCGAAGACCTTCGACCGCGGCGCCAGTGCCGACGAGATGGAAGCCGAAGGCTCGACCCCAGGCGTTGCGCCGGTGCTCGGCCACTTGCGCAGCGTCGTTGGCCTGGTATGGCGCTCGGTGGTGCTGTGGATGCTGCTGCTCGCCTTGCTGTCGCTCGCCAACGTCGTCGGTTGAGCTGCCGTCGTTATCGGCGTGTTAGCGTCAGCTCGCGCAGAATTTCACCGTAGATGCGATAGCGCGACTCGCTGATCTCGCCGCGCTCGACCGCAGCCCGCACACTGCAGCCGGGCTCTTGCTGGTGGGTGCAGTTGTAGAACCGGCACTCGGTCGAGTGAGCGCGCAGGTCCGGCATCAAGCCGGGCAATTGTTGCGCGTCGACTTGGCGCAGGCCGAACTCCTGGAATCCCGGTGAATCGATGAGCCCGCTTGTGCGCTCGGCATCGAGCCAGTACCACTGCGTGCTCGTCGTCGTATGGCGCCCCGTGTTCAGCGCTTTCGAGATCTCGCCGATCTGCGCCTTCGCATCGGGCGCCAGCAGGTTGATGAGGGTGCTTTTGCCGGCACCGCTCGGTCCGAGGACGAGCGTTGCCTGGCCTGCGAGCAGCGGGTCGAGCAGCGCGCGCGCTTCAGCCGGCTTCGCCTTCAGCGCGACCTCGAGCACGCTGTAGCCCATGGCCCGATACGGCGCGAGGCGCTCGCGCGCCGCAGCGATTTGCGGCAGGTCAGTCTTGTTGAGCAGCACGCGCGCCGCGATGCCGGCGCTCTCGGCAGCGATCAGGGCACGCGCGAGCTGCGATTCGCTGAACACCGGCTCGCTCGCCACCATCACCAGAATCTGATCGAGGTTGGCTGCGAATTCCTTGATGCGCCATTCGTCCTGTCGGAACAGCAGGTTGCGCCGCGGCTCGACATGCTCGATCACGCCTTCGTCGCCGGCGGCTTGCCAGCGCACCCGATCCCCGACCACGCAGTCGCTCTTCTTGCCGCGCGGATGGCAGATCAGCCGTTCGCCGTCGGGCGTCTCGACGATGTAGTGCCGGCCGTAGCCGGCGACCACGAGACCCAGGTCCAGCGCGACGGTCTTGCTCAACGCAAGACCTCCGCCAATCTCTCAAGCAACAAACGCCACCAGCGCATTGACCTTGGCTGCGCAAATGAAATCGTTGATCGAGATGCCGCCGACCGAGTGGGTGTTGAATCGCACCACGCAACGGTTGTAGCTGACGGCGAGATCGGGATGATGGTCTTCGGTGTGGCAGACCCAAGCCAGTGCGTTGACGAAAGCGATCGTCTCGTAGTAGTTCTTGAAGTTGAACGTCTTCTCGATCGCGCCGTTGTTCAGATGCCAGCCGTTCACCTCGTTGAGGTGCGCGTGAATCTGATCATCATTCATCGGCTTGCCGCCTTCGAGGGCCTGGCATCGGCGGTGCAAGAGATTGGTCATGGCGTCACCCCGGATGGTGAGATGTTGGGCAGCGGCAGCGCAGCGAGCCGCTCGCTGGCCGGCGGATGCGAGTAGTAGAAGCGCACATAGACCGGGTCGGGCGTCAGTGTCGACGCGTTGTCTTCGTGCAGCTTGAGCAGCGCGGCGGCGAGGTCGTGACCGTCGGCCTGCATGCAGGCATACGCGTCGGCCTGGAACTCGTGCTTGCGCGACAACAGCGCGAACAGCGGCGACACGAAGAAGCCGAACACCGGCACGACGAGCAGGAACAGCAGCAGCGCCAGCGCGTCGTTCGGCGCCGACATCGACGGCTGCACGCCGAGCGCGGTGTAGAACCAGCTCTGCGTGGACAGCCAGCCGAGCAGCGCGAACCCGGCGAGGCTGAGCCCGAACATCAGCACGATGCGCTGCGTCACATGCTTGTGCTTGAAGTGGCCCAGCTCGTGAGCGAGAACCGCTTCGACTTCGCCCGGTGTGAGCTTGTTGAGCAAGGTGTCGAAGAAGACAACGCGCTTGGCGCTGCCGAAGCCGGTGAAATACGCGTTGCCGTGGGCTGAGCGCCGGCTGCCGTCCATCACGAAGAGGCCTTTGACCGCGAAGCCGCAGCGGTTCATCAGCGACTGCACGCGCGCCTTCAGCGATTCGTCGGTCAAGGGCTCGAACTTGTTGAACAGCGGCGCGATGACGGTCGGGTACAGCACCTGAATCAGCAAACTGAAGACGACCCAAGCGCCCCAGGCCCAGAGCCACCACAGCGCACCGGTCGCGCCCATGATCCAGAGAATCAGCGCGGCGATCGGCAAGCCGATGGCAACGCCGACGACGACGCCTTTCAGCATGTCGGCGAGGTACAAGCGCCAAGTCACGCGGTTGAAGCCGAAGCGCTGCTCGATTCGAAACGTGCTGTACAGGTCGAACGGCAGATCGATGGCGCCGCTCACGACGCTGCACGCAGCGAGCAGGGCGAGCTGGTACGCCATACCGCCCCAACGCGGCTGCACCGCGTCGCGCACCGCGCCATTGAGCGCGTCGAGCCCGCCGAGCAGCGTCCAGCCGATCAGCACGGCAGCGCTGAATGCAGTGCTGAGCAGCCCGAACCGAGCCTTCGCCAGCGTGTAGTCGGCCGCCTTTTGATGCGCGGCGAGCGGAATGGTTTGGGCGAAGGCCGGGGGCACGGTGTTGCGATGCGCCGCGACATGGCGCATCTGTCGCGTGGCCAGCCAACACTTGATGAGCAGCGACGCCAGCAGCGCGGCGACGAACAGCAGGGTCAGGACAGGCAAACTCATGAGAGCGAAGTGTAGGCCCCGCATCGGCCTGCGAGAATGTCTGCAAGGAGTCTCAGACATGACCGCCAATGTGCTCGCTGCGAGCGACCAGAACCTAGTGTGGATCGACCTCGAAATGACCGGCCTCTACCCGGAGAAAGACCGCATCATCGAAATTGCCGTCGTCGTCACCGATCCACAGCTGAGCGTGCGCGTCGAAGGCCCGGTGTTCGCGGTGCATCAGAGCGATGCCACGCTCGACGCGATGGACGCGTGGAACAAAGGCACGCACGGCAAGAGCGGCCTCATCGACCGCGTGAAGGCCTCGGTCTTCGACGAGGCGCATGCGGCTGCGCAGGTCATCGAGTTCCTGAAAGGCTACGTGGCCAGCGGCAAGTCGCCGATGTGCGGCAACAGCATTTGCCAGGATCGCCGCTTTCTCGCCAACTACATGCCGGCGCTGGAGGCGTACTTTCACTACCGCAACCTCGACGTGAGCACCTTGAAGGAACTCGCGAAGCGCTGGAAGCCCGAGATGGCGATCTTCAAGAAAGCACAGGCGCACACGGCACTCGCCGACATCCATGAGTCGATCGACGAGCTGCTGCACTACCGCGAGCACTTCCTTGCGAAGTGATGAGTCGGTTCGGTAGAAACCCGAATCGATGTAGAATCCGCCCTTCGCAAGTTTCCCTGAAGCTTGCGTTTCGTTCGTCTCCTCTGACCTCTTTCGAGCTTCCCACGGATCAACCGTGCGGCCGGTCTTGATCTCCCTCTAGCGGTAAACACGCAGGGCAATGGTTGGCGGCGATGCCGTCGCTTTGACTGTTCCCCCGAACGCTCTCCCGGCGACCTGACTGTGCGGGCCTCATTTGTGGCCTGCGGGTGCCTTGTTGCGTGCCGAGATCCGGCGCGTTGGCACCGTTTTGCGAAAGAGAAAGAGATGAGTTTCGACACCCTTGGGCTCAACGTAGCCCTCACCCGCGCCGTCACCGACGCCGGCTACGACGCGGCTACCGCGGTCCAGATCCAGGCGATTCCGCCCGCGCTCGCCGGCGCCGACCTGATGGTCTCGGCGAGCACCGGCAGCGGCAAGACTGCATCGTTCATCCTGCCCGCGCTGCAGCGCATTCTGGCGGCGCGCGGCGACAACACGAAGCGGCGCGACAAGGGCATCGTCTACGGCCCGCGCATCCTGGTGCTGACACCGACCCGCGAGCTCGCGATCCAGGTCGCGAAGGCCGCCACGATTTACGGTCGCCACGTGCAAGGCTTGCGCGTCGCCACGGTGGTCGGCGGCGTTCCGTACCCAGCGCAGATCAAGGCGCTGCGCGGTCCGCTCGACATCCTGATCTCGACGCCGGGGCGTCTGCTCGATCACCTGCAGACCGGCAAGGCCGTGCTCGACAACGTCGAAATGCTGGTGCTTGACGAAGCCGATCGCATGCTCGACATGGGCTTCATCGACGACATCACGACCATCGCCGACCATGTGCCGAGCGCGCGCCAGACGGTGATGTACAGCGCGACCTTCGCTGGCCATGTCGGGCGCCTCGCGCACAACCTGCTGCGCGATGCCAAGCGCATCGATGTCGCGTCGCACACCGACACCCATGTGAACATCGAGCAGCGCCTGCACTGGGCCGACAACAGCACGCACAAGAACGCGCTCCTCGACCACATCCTGACCGAGCGCGACATGGAGCAAGCGCTGGTGTTCACGAGCACGCAACGCGATGCCGACTGGCTCGCCGACCGCCTCGCCGACATGGGCCACCATGTCGCGTCCTTGCACGGCGGCCACCCGCAAGGCCGGCGCAACCGCGTCCTGCAGGGACTGCGCAACAAGCAGCTGAAGATCCTTGTCGCAACCGACGTCGCGGCGCGCGGCATCGACGTGCCGAGCATCAGCCACGTCATCAACTACGGCTTGCCGATGAAGGCCGAGGACTACGTGCACCGCATCGGCCGCACCGGTCGCGCCGGGCGCAATGGCCTGGCGGTGACGCTGGCCGAGCGGATGGACAGCGGCATGATTCGCCGCATCCAGCAGTTCACGACGCAGAACATTCCGGTCGCTACCGTGGCCGGCCTGGAGCCGAAAATTGCCGCGCCGAAAATGTTCGCTGCGCGGCCTGAAAGTCGGTTCACGAAGCCGGGTGGCGGCGACAAGCGATTCGGCAAACCTTTCGCGCAACGTCGCGATTCCGATGTCGCTCAACGCCGCGATACGCCTTTTGCGCCGCGTCGCGATGACAACTTCGCGCCGCGTCGCAAGCCCGGCGTCAAGCCGCAGCGCCCCGGCGGCTACAGCCGCTGAGCCGCCGACGCAAGAACAAAACTGCAGCCGCCCGCTGCTCGACTCCGAGCAGCGGGCGCCTGCAGTTCAGACCGTCAAACGAGTCGTTCAGGGACGAACGGCAATCTCGTTCTTCACCGCTTTCACGCCGCTGACCTTGCGCGTGATGTCTTCGGCGGTCGTCTTTTCCTTTTCGTTCTTCGCGAAGCCCGACAGCATCACCGTGCCGTTCAGCGTTTCGACCTTGATGGAAGTGGCATCGACGTCCTTGTTGTCGATGAAGCGCGCCTTCACCGCGGTGGTGATGGCCGCATCGTCGACATAAGCGCCGACCGTTTCCTGGCCCCGCTTCACGGCGCAGCCGGGCAGGGTGAGCAACGCGGTCGAAGCGAAGGCGGCGGCGATGACGGCGGCGAGCGTGGTGGTTCTTGCAAGCATGACGGTTCTCCTGTGGGTCGTTTGACATTCAAGAATGAAAGGGCGGTCTACGTGGCTGAGATCTGCCCCACCACCCGAGGGGCCGAGCCGGTGAAACGGGTTACTCGTCGAGCATGTCCTTGAGTTCTTCGGCGTGCTCTTCCTCGTCGTGGAGCACGTCTTCGAGCAGGCGTCGCGTGGTCGGGTCCTTGTCGCCGATCAGGTCGATCATCTGGCGGTAGGTCTCGACCGCCACGCGCTCGGCCACGAGGTTGGCGCGCACCATCGCCTTCAAGTCAGCCGAGCTGTCGTAGTCGGCATGGCTGCGTCGACTCAGGCTGTCGGGCGAAAAATCGGGGTCACCGCCGAGCTGCACGATGCGCTCGGCGATGCGGTCGCCGTGACGCGCTTCGGCCTGCGCATGCTCCATGAATTCTTCGGCGATGCGCGGCGACGCCATGCCATGCGCGGTGAAGTAGTGGCGCTTGTAGCGCAGCACGCAGACGAGCTCGGTCGCGAGCGCGTCGTTGAGCAGCTTGACGATGTCGTCGCGCCACAAGCCGTAGCTCGGTGTGACGGCGCCTTCTTCGATGCTGCGCTTGGCCGCTTCGATCGCGCGGCTGTCGAGTTGCAGATGCTGGTCAGCGCTCTCGCCGGGCAGTGTTCGCCGCGGAGCCGATGAAGTCTTCACGGACATGGAATGAGTCCTCGCGCAGAGAATGAAAAGAGAATCGATGCGGCGGCGTCAGCCGAGCGCAGTGACACCGAGCAACGCCATCACCAGCACGATCAGGAACAACACCAGGAAGATGCCGAACAGAAGCTTCGACACGCTGGCCGCGCCGGCCGCCACGTTGGTGAAGCCGAGCACACCGGCCACGATGGCAATCAATGCGAAAACGAGAGCCCAATACAGCATCACGCGCTCCTGTAGTTGACCCGTTGCCGCACGCGGCGGCTCAGCGGTCGTTCGATGGACAAACTCTAGAGTTGCGCAGTGGCCCGAGCCATCGGAGCGCGAGCCCTCGGTGTGTAGGACGACGCCGCATAAAAGAGCGCGCCGAAGCGCGCCTGAAAGCCGTCGCGTGGAGTCGAACCGCGCTGCAGAGGGAGGGCGGATCAGCGCAGTCCGCGCGACGGGCGTTGGGATCGGTGTCGCGTCGCTCGCTCAATCGCGATCGCGCCGTGACAGCAGCGTCACCAGCGCCATCAGCGCCGCGCCTGCGGCAGCAGCAATCAGGATCGATTTCAGCGGCTCGTCCTTGACATAGCCGACGGTGCTGTCGGAGACGCGAACGGCGCGGTCACGCAGCTGCTGCGAGGTTTCGCGCACCGCGTCGGCACTGCGCCTTGCGAGCTCCTCGGCTTGCGTCGCGACCCGATTGATGATCGGCGCGGCGCGATCGCGCATTTCGCTCGCCTTTTCGGACAGCTGGTCGATCGTTTCATGCGCGGCGCGCTGAGTCGCCTTGATCGCACTCTCGCCGCCTTGGGCCGCCTGGTCAGCGACAGTGTCGGTGGCTTGGCTTGGAGACTTGTTGACGTTCATGGGAGGCCTTTCTGTGGTCTGCGGTGAGTGGCCTGACCAGGTCGGTGGCGAAGGGCGTCAGCTCCCTTGGATCAGTCCGAAGAGAAAGCTAACGTAGCTTAGGGAGCGCGCAGGATCGGCACCATGGGAAGCGGGCCCGTTGCCGTGTCGGCCGGACGAGCGCGCGCCTGTAGGACCACGCTGACGTAGCGAAGTTGCCGTCAGGCCGCGACGCTGGCCTCTGATTCGGCGGCGCACGCCGGCAGCGTCGCGCTGACTCGCGTCCCGCGGCCCGGGGCCGATTCGAGCCTGAACCTGCCGCCCTCGGCTTCGACGCGGTAGCGCATGCCGAGCAGCCCGTGAGTCGAGGCGCGACGCACCGAAGGGTCGAAGCCGGCGCCGTCGTCGCACACCGAGATCTCCGCCGTGCTGTCGTGCTGGGCCAGCGTGACTTCGACCTGCTTGGCGCGCGCGTGCTTGGCGATGTTGGTGAACGCCTCCTGGACGATGCGGTAGACCGTCAGCTCGGCCGCCGGCGTCAACGCCACCGGCTCGCAGCGGCAATCGACCGCGATGCCCGAGCGCTGCGCGAACTCGCGGGCCTGGATGTCGAGAGCCGCCAGCAAGCCGAGGTTGCTCAGCGACGACGGACGCAAGTCTTCGATGATCCGGCGCTTCAGCGCGATGCCGTCGTTGAGGATGCCGTTCAAGTGAGTCAAGCGCTCGATCGCTTCCGGCGACGAGCTCTTCAGACGCGACTTGATCCGCGCGGCGTCGAGCTTGGCCGCGGTGAGCAACGCTCCGAGCTCGTCGTGCAGCTCGCGCGCGAGGCGGCTGCGCTCGTCCTCGCGCGCGGTTTGCAGGTGCTGCGCGAGCTCGGTGAGCTGCGCGGTACGGCGCTCGACCTCGCGCTCGAGCCGGTCGCGCTCGGCCTCGATCGCTTGCTCGCGCTCGCGCCGGTGCGCATCGAGCGCCGCGGTCTGGCGCAGATACATGCCGAGCGCGAGCAGGCTGATCGCGCTCATCGCCGCGACGCCGATGCGGTTCAGCAGCAAGGTGTTGAACACGTCCCTTCGGCCGGCCGCGACCTTGCGCGTTTCGGAGGCGACCAGCTGCTCGGAGACGCGGCGAATCTCGTCCATCTGCTCCTTGCCGATGTCGGTCAGTAGCACGCTGCGCCAGGCTTCGGTTCGGCCTTCGTCGTACAGCCGCATCGTCGCCTCGAGCTCAGACAGCTTGCGCTGAACCAGCGTCTTCAGCGTCTTCATCGCCTGCGCTTCCTGCGGATCGTGGGCGTAGTAGACGGTGAGCCACTTCAAGGCCGCATCGATGTCGTCGAACGCGTCGCGGTAGGGCTCGAGATATTCGCGGCGGCCGGTCAGCAAGTAGCCGCGCTGGCCGCTTTCGGCGTCGACGACGCGTTGCGACACGCTCGCGAGCTGGTTGCGCGCGATGGCCATCGTGCCGAGTTGCCCCATCGACGACGTGGAATGCCAGTAAGCCACTTCGCTGATGAGGATCAGCGCCAGCGCGGCCAGCGCCGCGAGTGGAAACACCAACGGACTGCGTCTGAGGCGCAGCAGGATGTTCAGCGGCTTGTGTTGCATCTAAACTCGCTTCAATCGGACCGTCAGTCCGAGCGGGGCCTGCCATGATTCGAGTCGCCATCGTCGACGATCACGCGATTGTGCGCGCGGGGTTGCGCCAGTACTTCTCCGATCAGGTCGACCTCAAGGTGACCGGCGAGGCGTCGAACGGGCGCGAGGCGCTGGAGCTCGTGCGCAAGGGCGACATCGACGTGATGCTGATGGATTTGTCGATGCCCGACCAGAGCGGCGTCGATGCGCTGGCGGCGATCAAGGCGCGCGCGCCGGATCTGCCGGTGCTGATCTTGTCGGGTTTTCCGGAAGAGCATTACGCGACGACGCTGCTGCGCCAGGGCGCGAGCGGCTACCTCAACAAGGAGTGCGACCCCGAAGAGATCGTCAAGGCGATCCGCACCGTGCACCGCGGGCGCAAGTACATCACTGCCGGCGTCGCCGAACTGCTCGCCGACGGGCTGGCAGGCGGAGGCGACAAGCCGCCGCACGAGCAGCTGTCGGAGCGCGAGTTCCAAGTCTTCCTGCGCCTGGCCAAAGGCGAAACCATCGGCCACATGGCCGAGAGCATGTCGCTGAGCGTGAAGACCGTGAGCACCTACCGCACCCGCGTGATGGAGAAGATGAAGCTCGAGTCGAACAGCGACCTCACCTACTACGCGCTGAAGAACGGCTTGATTCAGTAGGTCGCGCGCACCGCTCGCGCCGTGGGTCACGACAGCGCACCGTGGGCGCTGTTGCCGCTGTCGCCTTGAGCCAGCCGGGTGCAATAGTTGATCAGCCCGTCGATCTCGTTGGACTTGTCGAACACCTTGTCGGCACCGAGTTCGAGGCACTTGCGCCGCATGTCGGGTGTGGCGTAGTTGCTGAGCACGACGAGCTTGCGCTGCGCGCCGCGCACCGCCTGCAGCACGCCGAGGCCGGAGCCACGCTTCAGAAAGATGTCGATGATGACGAGGTCGCAGGCGTTGTCGGGCCGACCGAGCCAATGCTTGGCAGTGGACTCGTCTTCGGCCGTGCCGACGACCTCGAGCGGCACCATCTCTTCCAGCGTCGCGATCAGATTCTCACGAATGACCGGGCTGTCTTCAACGATGTAGGTTCTCAGGTTCGCCATGGACTGCGTCGCTCGGAGTGGACATGGGTTCGAGATGGACTGCGGCGCTCGGTCGAAGGAGCCGCCGGGCGAAGGCTCTTCGCAGATGGGCAGACGACACTGAGCTTGGTTGGAGTGTGCTGCATGGGGGGCATGTCTTCCATCGGTCGACCGCGCGCAGACGCGTCAGTCGTATCCTACACACGCCGCTCGCGCGTTGCCACGGTGCTTGTACTTTCGCCAGCGTCGCCATGACGCGCGAGGAGTAGGAAAAGAACTACGCCATTGCGCGGCGCCGTCCGCTTGGGGCCTCTGCGCGGCTTCTCGATACTCCCTCCACACTGCAACCCTGTTCGGGGAGTTCCCATGCGCAGCTTCAGTGCTCTTCTCTTGGCTCTGGCCATGTTGCCCGCCATCGCAGCGGCGGCATGGATGTGGGTCGAGATTTTCAAGGCGGCAGAAGACCTCGGTTCGCTCGGCAACTTCGAAGGCATCCACTTCGACGAGTGAGCGGCGGGCCCGACTGCCAGCCGGAGCCGTGCTCCGGACATTCGCAATGACGAAAGGAGTTCCCATGTCAACTTCCCATTCACTCCAAGCTTCCTTGTTGGTTGCTGCGCTGATGGCCTTCGGCACTGCGCACGCCGCCGACAACATGAGCAAAGCCGACTA
The DNA here is from genome assembly GCA_005882155.1 of Betaproteobacteria bacterium. Classification (GTDB taxonomy): domain Bacteria; phylum Pseudomonadota; class Gammaproteobacteria; order Burkholderiales; family Burkholderiaceae_C; genus Albitalea. The sequence continues at coordinate 1,281 of VBCQ01000422.1, read as the reverse complement.
CAAGGCCGAGAAAGATCGCATCGCGTCGACCTACAAGACCGACAAGGACGCCTGCGGCAAGATGAGCGGCAACGCAAAGGACGTGTGCGTCGAGGAAGCCAAGGCCAAGGAAAAGATCGCCAAGGCCGAGCTCGAGTACAAGAACAGCGGCAAGGACAAGGACCGCATCAAGCTCGAGGTCGCCAAGGCCGAAGCGAACTACGCCGTGGCCAAGGAAAAGTGCGACGACAAGACCGGCAACGACAAGGACGTCTGCGTCAAGGAAGCCAAGGCCGTCGAGACGAAGGCCAAGGCCGACGCGAAGATGGAAAAGAAGGTCACCGCGGCGAAGAAGGACGCGGCCGAAGACAAGCGTGACGCCAACTACAAGGTCAGCATCGAGAAGTGCGATGCGCTGAAGGGCGACGCGAAGAGCAATTGCATCGCGCAAGCGAACGCGAAGTACGGCAAGAGCTGAAGCCGCCTCGCCGGCTATCCGCTCGGGTCGGGTTGACGCCGCACCTGGACCGTGGCTTCCATGCCCAGGTAGGCGTCGGCCGGCCCGTACCAGACGCCGGATATCGGCGCCGCCTGGCTCGGGTCGCGCGCCACGCCGACGCGGATCAACTGGGCGCTGCCGAGCAGGTTGTTGGTCGGATCGAACGGCACCCAACCTGCGCCCGGCAAATACGCCTGCAGCCACGCGTGCGTGGCGCCGGCACCGACGATGCCGGTGCCGCCGTCGGCCGGGTCTGAGCCGTCGAGCGCGGGGTCGTAGAGATAGCCCGAGACGAAGCGGGTTGCGACAACGAGCCGGCGCGCCGCTTCCATCATCAACAGCGCGAAGTCGCGGCAGGTGCCACGGCTGAGCTCGAGCGTTTGCGTCGGCGACTGCGTGCCTTCTTCGTCGCGCGTCGCGTAATCGAAATGATCTCGAATGTGCTGGTTCATCTGCACCAGCAACTCGCGCGTGGCGGTCGGGCCGTCGGTGCGAATGAACTGGCGCGCCCAGGCTGTGAGCCGGCCTTGCGGATCGTCGTGATGTGGGCGCAGGTAATGCTCGAGGTCGAAGCGCTCTTCGACGGTGTAGGCGAACGGAAAGAACTCGGCGCTCGGCGACAGCGGCGGCTCGACGAGACTCGGCTGCGCCTGCTCGATCGTGAAGGTGCAGACGATGCGCAGCTCGGTGGCGCTCGCGAGCGGCTGCACCAGCGCCACCGAATTCGAGTGCGGGTCCTGGATCATCCGCACGATGGCGTCGGGGCTGACCTGCAGATCGGTCGCGAGCACGCGCAGATCGTG
>VBCQ01000420.1 GCA_005882155.1 Betaproteobacteria bacterium | reverse complement strand
AGCTCGCTGACGCGCGTCTGCCGCCGGCCTGGGAAGCGGACGGCAAGCGCAGCTACGTGCTCGGCACCGACGACCAGGGGCGCGACATTCTCTCGGCGTTGATGTTCGGCTCGCGCATCTCGTTGTTCGTCGGCATAGCGTCGGTCTTCTTCTCGGTGCTGATCGGCGTCACGCTCGGCCTGCTGTCGGGTTTCGTCGGCGGTAAGCTCGATGCGCTGATCATGCGGGTCTGCGACGTCATGCTGTCGTTTCCGGCGCTGCTCATTGCGCTGCTGATCGATGGAGTCGGTCGCGCGCTGTTTCCGAATGCGCACGCCACGCTCGCGTTCGCGGTGCTGATCGTCGCAATCTCGCTGACGGGCTGGGTCCAGTACGCCCGCACCGTGCGCGGCTCGACGATGGTCGAGCGCAACAAGGAATACGTACAGGCCGCGCGCGTCATCGGCGTGTCGCCGCTGCGCATCATGCGCCGCCATGTGCTGCCGAACGTGATGGGGCCGGTGCTGGTGCTGGCGACGATTCAGGTCGCCACCGCGATCATCATCGAGGCCACGCTGTCGTTTCTCGGCGTCGGAGTGCCGCCGACCTCGCCGTCGCTGGGCACGCTGATCCGCATCGGCAACGACTTCCTCTTCTCCGGCGAATGGTGGATCACGATTTTCCCCGGCGTCGTTCTGGTGATGATCGCCCTCAGCGTCAACCTGCTCGGCGACTGGCTGCGTGACGCGCTGAACCCGCGCTTGCGATAGCGCTGCATCGAATCGCATTGCATGACGTCTGCCCTGCTCGAGGTGCGCCACCTGCGCGTCGAATTCCCCACCCGGCATGGCACGCTGACAGCGCTTGATGACATCTCGTTCGACATCGCGCCAGGCGAGATTCTCGGCGTCGTCGGCGAGTCGGGCGCAGGCAAGTCGCTGACCGGCGCGGCGATCATCGGCCTGCTTGATCCGCCGGGGCGCGTGGCCGGCGGCGAGATTCGCTTCGAAGGGCGGCGCATCGACAACCTGCCGTATGAAGAGATGCGCAAGGTACGCGGGCGCAGCATCGGCGCCATCTTTCAGGATCCGCTCACGTCGCTGAATCCGCTGTACACGATCGGCCAGCAGCTGGTCGAGACGATCCAGACGCACCTGAGCGTCAGCGCGCAAGAGGCGCGTCGACGTGCCGTTCGATTGCTCGAAGAAACCGGCATCCAGGCGGCCGAGCAGCGCATCGACCAGTATCCGCATCAATTCTCCGGCGGCATGCGCCAGCGCGTCGTGATTGCGCTCGCACTCGCCGCCGAGCCCAAACTGATCGTCGCCGACGAGCCGACGACCGCGCTCGACGTGTCGATCCAGGCGCAGATCATTTCGCTGCTCAAGCGCCTGTGCAAGGACCATGGTGCAGCGGTCATGCTCGTGACCCACGACATGGGCGTCATCGCCGCGTGATTCATGCGCCGGCCCACCCCTACACAGTCGGCTTGATGGGGTCGATTCCGGCGATGGATGACGAGCGCGAGCGCCTGCTGCAGATCGACGGCACGATGCCGCGCTTGACCGCCATTCCGCGCGGCTGCGCCTTCAACCCACGCTGCCCGCATGTGTTCGACCGCTGCCGTGTCCAGCGGCCCGACCTGCTCGATGCCGGCGCGACGCGTGCCGCCTGCTGGCTGCATGATGTGCCGGCGCGGGAGGTTGCGTGATCGTCGCTCCGCTGGTCGAGGTGCGCGATCTCGGCAAGATCTTCAACGTGTCGGCGCCGTGGCTGAACCGCGTCGTCGAGCGCAAGCCCAAGCAGTTCGTCCACGCGGTCGACGGCGTCAGCTTCTCGATCGAGCGCGGTAAGACCTTGGCGCTGGTCGGAGAGTCGGGCTGCGGCAAGAGCACGGTGGCGCGCTTGCTGGTCGGCTTGTACGCGCCCACGGCAGGCGGTGTGCGGTTCGATGGCAAGGATATCGCGAACACCTTGTCGGGCTCGCATGCGGCGTATGCGAGCCTGAACCCGCGCTGGAAAGTGCTCGACATCATCGCTGAGCCATTGACCGAGCATGGCTTGATTACCGACACCAAAGCGCTGAAGGAGCGCGTCGGCGAGTTGCTGAAGTCAGTCGGCCTCGCGGTGGCCGACATGGAGAAGTTCCCGCACCAGTTCTCCGGCGGGCAGCGGCAGCGCATCTCGATCGCGCGCGCGTTGGCAACGCAGCCCGAGTTCCTTGTCTGCGATGAGCCGACGTCGGCGCTCGACGTGTCGGTGCAGGCGCAGGTGCTCAACATCATGAAGGACCTGCAGCGCAAACAGGGCCTGACCTATCTGTTCATCTCGCACAACCTCGCGGTCGTTCGGCACGTGAGCGATCAGGTTGGCGTGATGTACCTCGGTCGCCTTGTCGAACTGGCTGACAAGGCGAGCCTGTTCGCGCAGACGCGGCACCCCTACACGCGCATGCTGCTCGATGCGATCCCCGACATCCACATGAGCGGACGGCCGCGCACGCCGGTGCACGGCGAAGTGCCGAATCCGCTGAGCCCGCCGAGCGGCTGCTCGTTCCACCCGCGCTGCCCGCATGCCAACGCACGCTGCAAAGCCGAGCGGCCGGCGCTGCTCAGCATCAAAGGCGTGCAGGTCGCCTGTCACGCGGTCCAAGAGGGGCGAATCTGAGCGCGATGCTCAAGCCTTGGGCAAGAGGTGCTCGTGGCGGAACAACTCGGCCGCCGACTCGCGCTCGCGAATCAGCCAAGACTGGTAGCCCGACACCATGACTTCGGCGGCGCGGCCGCGGCTGTTGTAGTTGCTCGCCATGCTCATGCAATAGGCGCCGGCCGACAGCACGGCCAGCGTGTCGCCCGACTGCAGCGCGAGCGCCCGGTCGCGACCGAGCCAGTCGCTCGATTCGCACACCGGGCCGACGACGTCGTAAGTCACCGGCGGCGCATCGCGCAAGACGCATGGCACGATGCCCATCCACGCCTCGTACATCGCGGGGCGCAGCAGGTCGTTCATCGCCGCGTCGACGACGCAGAAGTTCTTGCTATCACCCGGCTTCAAGTACAGCACTTCGCTCAGCAGCACGCCGGCGTTGCCGACCAGCGAGCGCCCGGGCTCGAAGAGGATCTTGCGATGGCCGTGCCCGCGCGCGTCGATGCGCTCGAGCAGCGCGGCCACCAGCGCGTCGGCGGCCGGCGGCGTCTCGTCGGTGTAGGTGATGCCGAGGCCGCCGCCGAGGTCGAGATGGTGCAATCGCAATCCATGCGACTCGACCGCATCGATCAGATCGAGCACGCGGTCGAGCGCGTCGAGGTACGGACCCATCGCGGTGATCTGCGAACCGATGTGGCAATCGATGCCGAGCAATTCGATGCCCGGCAGCTGCGCCGCATGGCGGTACACCGCCAGCGCATCGTCATGCGCGACGCCGAACTTGTTGCCCTTCAGCCCGGTCGAGATGTAGGGGTGCGTCATCGCATCGACATCGGGATTCACGCGCAAGCTGATGCGCGCCGTGCGGCCGGCCTCGAGCGCGACCTGCGACAGCACGTCAAGCTCGGCTTCGCTCTCGACGTTGAAGCACATCACGCCGGCTTGCAACGCCTGCCGCATCTCGGTGCGGGTCTTGCCCACGCCGGAAAAAACGATCTTGTTCGGATCGGCGCCCACGGCCAGCGCGCGCGCCAGCTCGCCGCCCGAGACGATGTCGAAACCGCAGCCCGCTTCGGCGAAAGCCTGCAGCACCGCCAGGCTCGAATTGGCCTTCATCGCATAGCAGACGAGATGGTCGCGCTCGGTCAGCGCGCGTTGATAGGCGCCTGCAGCCGCGAGCATCGCAGTGCGCGAATAGACAAACAGCGGCGTTCCATAGCGCGCTGCCAGATCGGCGAGCGAACAGTTTTCGATGAACAGCGTGTCGCCGCGATAGGCGACATGCGGCGAGCCGGGCAGGGTCATTGGGTGGTGGACGGTGAAGAGGCGGAGGGCGCTGCCGATGCGGCCGATGAAACCGGCTTGGGCAAGGTCAGCGGACCTTTCTGTCCGCAGGCCGACAGCAGCCCAAGCGCACCGAGCAAAGAGCCTGCTGCCGTCATCGTGATGATGCCGCCGGCTAAACTTCGAATGCACTTGAACATGATTTCAATTCTACCGAGCATGCCTTCCGAGATCGTTCCGACACCGCTCACCGACCGCGAATACAACGCGAAGACGGCAGCCGTACTCGCGAGCATCGAAACCGCGGTCGACCGCTGGCTGCAAGACGACGTGATCGACATCGACACGCACCGCACCGGCGGGCTGCTCGAGCTTGTCTTTCCGAACGACAGCAGGATCGTGCTCAACACGCAGCCGCCGCTGCAAGAGCTCTGGATGGCAGCCCGCGCAGGCGGCTATCACTACAAGCACGTCGACGGTCGCTGGCTCGATCGCGAGGGCCGCGAGCTGTTCGAAGCCTTGTCGGCCTGCGCGAGCGAGCAGGGCAGCATGCCCTTGCGCTTCGTCGCCCCTTAGCGTCTGAACAGATCGAGGATGCTCTTGCGCTCGTCTTCGGTGGGGGCGATCGGCAGCTTGTCCTCGAGGCCGACGCTGCTCACGCCGGTGCCGTGCGTGTATTCCTCGTAGTACCACTCGCCGCCGAGGTTGACGACACCTTCGGGCGGTGAGGGTTCTTCGACCGGCGCATTCTTCAGCGCGTGCTTCATGAACTCGATCCAGATCGGCAACGAAAGGCCGCCGCCTGTCTCGCGGTCGCCCAGCTTGCGCGGGTTGTCGTATCCCATCCACACGACCGCGACGACACTGCGCTGGAAGCCGGCGAACCACGCGTCCTGCGAATCGTTGGTGGTGCCGGTCTTGCCGTAGATGTCGGGCCGCTTCAGCGTCGCCTGTGCCATCGCCGCGGTGCCTGAGCGCGTGACTTCCTGCAGCAGGCTCGTCATGACGAAGACATTGCGAGGGTCCACCGCGCGACGCGATTCGTCGAGTGCCGGCGGCTTCGGCTCGTTCAGCAATCGACCTTTCGAATCGGTCAGCTTGTGAATCAGAAATGGATTGACGCGGTAGCCGCCGTTCGCGAAAACCGAGTAGGCCGACGCCATTTGCAGCGGCGTGACCGAGCCCGCACCGAGCGCCATCGTCAGATACGCAGGATGCTTCTCGGCGTCGAATCCGAAGCGCGAGACCCACTCCTGCGCATACGACGGGCCGATCGATTGCAGGATGCGAATCGAGATCATGTTCTTCGACTTCGCAAGGCCACGTCGCAGCGACATCGGTCCCTCGAATTTTCCATCGTAATTCTTCGGCTCCCAGGGCTGACTGCCGGTGGCGCCGGCGTCGAAGAACAAGGGCGCGTCGTTAATGACGGTGGCCGGCGTGAAGCCTTTCTCCAATGCGGCCGAGTAGATGAACGGCTTGAAGCTCGAGCCCGGCTGCCGCCATGCCTGCGTCACGTGATTGAACTTGCTCTTCGAGTAGTCGAAGCCGCCGACCATCGCCCGCACGGCGCCGGTTCGCGGATCCATCGCGACGAATGCGCCTTCGACCTCGGGCAACTGCGTGATCGTCCAGTCGCCCTTTGCGTTCGCGTTCTTCACGAGCCGGATCACCGCGCCGCGCCGGATCTGCGTCTTCGGGTTCGCTCTCTCGGACAGTCCCGACGTGGCCGGCTTCAGGCCTTCGCCGGTGATCGTCACCGACTCGCCGCTTTGCAGCACGGCGACCACCTTCTTCGGGCTGGCCTCGAGGGCGACGGCTGCCTTCAGCTCGTCGTTGTCGGGATGATCGACAAGCGCTTCGGCGATGCGCGCATCGAGGTCCTTGGGGTTCGCCGGCAGGTCGATGTAATCCTCGGGACCGCGGTAAACCTGGCGCCGCTCGTAGTCCATGATGCCCTTGCGCAGCGCCCGGTAGGCGACCGTCTGCTCGCTTGAATCGATCGTGAGATAGACATTCAGGCCGCGCGTGTACGCCTCATCGCCGTACTGCGTGAAGACGAGCTGACGCGCTGCCTCGGCGACGTATTCGGCGTGCACCGGGACCTCGGATGGCGCTCGATATCGCAGCGGTTGGCGGCGCGCGGCTTCGTGCTGCTCGGCGCTGATGAAGCCGTTCTCGAGCATCCTGTCGATGATGTAGAGCTGGCGCTGCGTCGCGCGCTTGGGGTTGGAGATCGGGTTGTAGGCCGACGGCGCCTTGGGCAGGCCCGCGAGCATCGCGGCTTCGGCAATGGTCACGTCTTTCAGCGGCTTGCCGAAATAGATTTCGCTCGCCGACGCGAACCCGTAGGAGCGCTGGCCGAGGTAAATCTGATTCATGTAGATCTCGAGAATCTGCTCCTTCTTCAGCTGGTTTTCGATCTTCAATGCGAGCAGCACCTCGTAGATCTTGCGCGTCAGCGTCTTCTCGGTCGAGAGATAGAAATTGCGCGCAACCTGCATCGTGATCGTCGATGCGCCCTGGCTGCTGTGCGTCTCGCCGAGGTCCGCAAGGCCCGCACGGATGACGCCCTTGTAGTCGACGCCGCTGTGCTGATAAAAGCGCGCATCTTCGATCGCGAGCACGGCGTCCTGC
>VBCQ01000419.1 GCA_005882155.1 Betaproteobacteria bacterium | reverse complement strand
GGCGTATCGGCTTGAACTTCATGCCGATCTGGATGTGCTCGGGGTACGGCAGCACCAGCGTCGCGTTGCCGCTTTGGGTGCGCGGGATCGACGTCGGAAAGCCGAACATCGACGCGACGACGGGCCCGAGCAAGCTCCCGTACATGCCTTGCACGAACTTGTCGAACATCGGCTCGGCTTCGAACGAGTAGCGACCCGTGAGCACCGTCTTCGACCCCGACTGGTAGGTCGCGCCGAGCGCGAACTCGCTCGCCGGTTCCCACAGCACACCGAGGTTGATCGTCGGGTCGGCCGGTGCGGTCATCTCGAACTGCATCGCGCCGGCCTTGTTGAACGGGCGCAGCCGCCCTTCCTTGCCGCCGCCGCACAGGCCGAACGCGAAGGTGTCGAGCGGGTTGCCGTTGTCGCCGCACCAGGCGTCCTGCAGCTTGCCGATGATGCCGAGCAGCTTGTTCGGGAAGCGCATGTCGGTGTCGAGCGCGAAGCCCTGGTGCGCGATCGGCACCGACACGCCCACGCTCAAGCTGTCGGTGAGCTTGTACGCGGCCGACGGCGACAGGTAGACGAGCCGCTGGATCACGACCTTGCGGCCGTCGAAGCGCGCCGGATCGTTCTTGTCGAGCGTGCGGTCGATGCCCACCGCTTGCGGAATGTAGATCCCGGTCGCGAAGGTCCAGCGCGAGTCCGCCTCGTGCCACGCCAGGCCCATTCCCGCGGCGCCGGCGATCGGCAGGCGCGCCTTCGGCACGCCGAGGACCGGGATGAAAACGCTCTGGCGCACCGGGCCGGTCGAAGTGCCGGCGACCGGGTCGTCGGTCCAGCCGCCGATGTCGAAGCCGGCGGGTTTGGTGAAGCTCGCGTAGGGCTTGATCGACGCGCCGAAGATGCTGTCGGACTTGGTGTTGTGCGTGATCCGCGCGAGCCCGGCGGGATTGAAGTGGATCGCGTCGATGCCCGGCGGATCGGCCGTCACCGCGTTGCCGAGCGACATCGCGACCGGGCTGGTGCCGAGGTTCTCGGTGAACGCGGCGCGCGCATCGTCGTGCGCGAGCAACGCGAGCGCAGCGGCGGCGAGCGTCGCGTGCGCGAAGCGCGGTCCCGCGCGCGCGGAGGTCTCCTGCGACATCACTGCACCCCGCAGCTCAGAAATGCAGCGGCATGTTCATGCCGAAGGTGAAGTCCGGCGTGTCGGTGGTGAGGCCGATGCCCACCGTGAAGTTGACCGTCGTCACCGGCGACATGCGCACGCCGAGACCGAGGTTGAGCATCGCCGACGACTGGCTGCTCGTCTTCACGTCGACCGGCGTGCCGTTGTCGATGAGGCGCAGCTTGCTGCGCGCCGACACCGACTCCTGGAACGACAGCGTCGTCGAAATGTTGTACGACATCGCATACGCATAACCGACGCCGAAGCCGAAGCCCGCGCCCGGCCGCACCTGGGTCAGCGTCTTGCCGTTGCGCACTTGGCTCAGGTGCTTGGCCGGCAGGCCGTAGGTCAAGTTGAACGAACCGAAGATCGCGACCGGGTCGACGACTTTCGATGCATTGATGCCGGCGGTCAGTGAGGTGTAGCCCGCGCCGGTGCCCAGCCCCTGACCGTCGATCGTCTTGAACGGGCTGCGGCCGGTCGGGAGCCGCAAGGTACCGGTGGCAGTGAGGGCAGGGAACTCGCGCGTGACGGGGAAGGGCTGCAGCCGCGCGCCGAGCGAAAGGTCGCCGAACGCGTTCGACAGCCCGGAGAATTTCTCCGACTGCGAATACTTGCTGACGAAGGGCAGCGTGACGTTGGCGGTCAGGTTGTCCTTCACGCCGTAGTCGGCCGACACGGTGTTGGTGATCGTGTGGCCGCGCGTGTTCTGAATGTCGAACAGCTTCAGCTGGTTGTCGGTGAAGTCGGCGTTGATCAGCTGCTGGCCGATGTACGAATACGTCAGGTCGTAGGTGATCGCCTGCTTGCCGGCGCGCAGCAGCGAGTACTGCTTGTCGGCAGCCGACAGCGTTTCCTTCAGCACCTTGCTCTGGTCGACGTCGCCTTCCTTCTTGCCGAGCGCTTCGCGCGCGGCTTCGGTGCTTGGGCTCGATGCGGCGGAGGCCGGTGCCGGTGCGGCAGTTTGTGCGCCGGCGAGCTGCGCGCTCGGCGAGGGAAGAGGAGTGGTAATGCGTGTCCATCATTTTCGCAAGGTGAAGGTGCCGAGCCCCGACTGCACCGCGCGCTGCAAGGCCTCTGTGCGATCCAGTTGGGGAAGAACGGCCTCGGGCCGGATGAGGTCGCCGTCGATCACGCCGAGTTCGCGATCGGTCAACGACAGGTTGGCAAGCGTCGTCGGCTTGCTCTTGGGCGGGTACAACATGAACAGCGTGTTGCGGTCCCACAGCTTGGTGAACTCGGCCACGCTGAAGATCACGTGGCCGGCCGACGGGTCGGCGACGAAGACCTTGCCGTCGCGCAAGCCGCGAAACACGACGAAGTGCTTGAAGCCGGCGTAGTCGATCGGCACGATGCCCGGCTGCTTCAGCGTGGCCAGGTCATTCAGGTCGGCGCGAAATCCGGCGGCATCGGCGCCGAGCGTCGCGAGGTAGCGTTTCATGTCGAGCAGCGAGAAGCCGCGTCGCGCGATGATCTTTTCGCGCTCACCATGCGCCAGCATGCCTTCCATTGCCTGCTGCTCCGACACCGCGATGCCGAGGTAGTTGTTCATCACCGTGACCAGCGCCGCCGACCCGCAGCTGTAGTCGTAGGCCTGGCGGACGATGTGGCGGTACTTGAATTCGGAATGCGGTTCCATCTGCACCGGCTCGCTCACCGCGCCGCCGCCGACGCTTGCCATCGGCAGCTCGAACCGATCGGCTGCTTGCACCTTCGGCGGCATTTGCGAGGTGACGCCGAGACCGCTGATCAACGCGGCGACTGCGCCGAGCAAAATCATCCACATGGCTTGACTCCAGGGTTCGGGCGCGACTACTGCGCCCAGAGAAAAACATGGCC
>VBCQ01000418.1 GCA_005882155.1 Betaproteobacteria bacterium | reverse complement strand
GCCAGCGCGTGCCCGAAGACTGGCACCGCCTGTCGTCGCATGCCTTGGTGCACCGCGCGCTGCGGCCGACCGCAGGCACTGCGTACCGCCTCGATGCGAGCGACATGAACGTGATCTTCGCTGCGCCGCAGTCGCATGCCGTCGCGCCGACAACGCTGCACGCTTGAGCACTCTCCTGCGCATCACAAAACAATGAACGGACCCACCTCTCGTCCCGTACCGTTGGATCAGGCCGATGGCCTGCGACGCCTGTTTGCACATGCGCGCGTGCGCTTCGTGCCGGTGGTGTCGAACCCGCACATGGCCTTCGGCGGCGTGATGCTCGAGCGCTTGTGCGCGGCCTTCGGCGAGCACGGCAAGCACACGCTGGTGATCGACGCCGGCGAGCGCGCTCCGGTGCCGAGCGAGATGGCGATGATGGAACTCACCGAATGCGTCGAGACGCTGTCGACCCAGGTCTCGTACCTGGCGGCGCGCGGACTGCCGCTGCGCTTCGTCGACACCCACGGCTCGACGGCGGGATTTCTACAAGCCGCATCCGATGCGGCGCCGCATGCCGACGTGGTGCTGGTGCATGCGCCGGCGACCGACCTGTGCCGCATGTTCGTGCGCAGCGAGGCGCGACCGCTGCTGCTCGCTGACGACCGGCCGGCGAGCGTGACGCATGCGTATGCCGCGATGAAGCTGCTGAGCCAGCGCGCCGGCCTTGTCGTGCATGACTTGCTGCTCGGTGCTGCGCCGAGCTCGCCGCGTGCCGAGCGCATCGCGATGCAGCTCGCCACTTGTGCCGACGATTTTCTGGGCGCCGTGTTGCGCGACTGGGTGCAGATCGACCCTGCCACCGACGCGCGCGAGCAACCCACCGCGGCGCTGCGCCGCTGGGCCCGCGAGACGCTGCAGCCGGCGATGGGCTTTGCCGGCGCTGCAGCGTCACCTGCCCTCGAGCACCACGCGCACGCGACGCTGAATTGAATCCCGGAGCCCACATGTACACCGCCAAAGGCCAACTCGACATGAGCTCGATGCTCAAGCAGTACAGCTCGCTGGTGCGGCGCTTGGCGCACCAGATGATCGCCAAGCTGCCGGCCAACGTCGAGATCGATGACTTGATTCAGGTCGGCATGATCGGACTCACCGACGCGCTGTCGCGCTTCGACGCTGCGCAAGGCGTGCAGTTCGAGACCTTCGCGACGCAGCGCATTCGCGGCGCGATGCTCGACGAGCTGCGCGGCAACGACTACCTGTCGCGCGGAACCCGCAAGCAGCAGCGCAGCATAGAAGCCGCGGTGCACAAGCTCGAGCAGCGGCTCGGCCGCGCGCCGGCCGAAAGCGAGATTGCCAAAGAGATGGGGATCACGCTCGCCGAATACCAGGAGCTGTTGGGCAAGGTGCGCGGCACGCAGCTCGTCTATCTGGAAGACATGTCGGGCGACGAAGGCGATCACGACTACCTCGATCGGCATGTCGGCGACGAAGGCTTCAACCCGCTCGCGCAGCTGCAGGACACGCGCATGCGCGAAGCGCTCGTCGAGGCGATCAAGTCGCTGCCCGAGCGCGAGCAGTACGTGATGAGCATGTACTACGAGCACGACATGAATCTGAAGGAAATCGCAGCCGTGCTCAAAGTCACGGAGTCGCGCGTTTGCCAGTTGCACAGCCAGTCGATCGCCCGCTTGCGCGTCAAGCTGCGCGAGTATTGAGCCGAAAATCCGCAGTGGCTGCCGCCGTTGTATGGGGAAATTGAGCATGTTCAGCGCTTTCAAGAAGAGCAAGCCGGTCGAGCCCGTCGCGACGGTCGCCGTGGAACCGCCGGCAAGCCGCATCGACATGCATGCCGCGATCGATTCGATCGGCAAGCAGGCATCGAACATGGGCCGCGAAGCGGCTGAAGTGCGCGGCCTGATGGAAGACACGCACAAGGTCTCGGCCGGCCAGGCCAAGGTTCTGTCGGCGCTCGCCGGCCAGGTGCAGGAAATCACCCGCGCGCAAGACGGCATCAGCAAGGTGTCGAACGAGAGCCTCGGCGCCGTCGAGCGCGCACGCAAGGCGGTCGAAGACGTCGGCACCGAAGTGGCCGGCATCGTCTCGACGCTGCGCCAGGTCTCGTCGGCCGCCGGCACGATCACGCAGATCGCATTGCAGACCCGGCTCGTCGCGTTCAACGCGTCGGTCGAGGCCAAGCGCGCCGGCGAGGCCGGTCGCGGCTTCGGTGTCGTCGCCGACGCGGTGAAGGACCTCGCCGCCAAGGTCGAGTCCTCATCGAAGGAAATCATGAGCACGGTGGGCGAGCTCGATGCGCGCATCGAAGCCTTGTCGCGCGAGATCCGTGTGCAGGAAGGCCAGGACAAGCAGGGCGGCTTTCACCGCGCGCTGGCCGACGTGCAGACCGGTGTGGCGAGCATCACCGCCGCGGCCGAGCAAAGCCATTCGATCTGCGGCGCGCTGAACGAGCAGATGGGTGCCGTCGAGGCCGAGATTCACCAGACCGGTCGCGCGCTCGACGCCGCGATGAGCCGCAGCGAATCGTTCCTCAAGGTGTCCGAGCATTTGATCGAGCTCGTCGCCGAGTGCGGCATCCAGACCGAAGACACTCCGTTCATCACCGCCGCGACCGAAGCCGCCGGGCAGATCGCCAAGCTGCTCGAAGACTCGCTGCGCACATCGACGATCACGATGGCCGACCTGTTCGACGAGAACTACCGGCCGATCCCGCGCACGACGCCGCAGCAGCACACGACGCGCTTCGTCGAGCTCGCCGACCGCTTGTTCCCGCAGGTGCAGGAGCGCATGCTGTCGCTGAGCCCGAAGGTAGTGTTCTGCATCGCCGCCGACCGCAACGGCTACATCGCGACGCACAACAAGAAGTACTGCCATCCGCAGCGCGGCGACGTGGCGTGGGACACGGCGAACAGCCGCTACCGCCGCGTCTTCAACGACCGCACCGGGCTCGCGTCGGCACGCAACCAGCGCCCGTTCCTGCTGCAGACCTATCGCCGCGACATGGGCGGCGGCAACTTCGTCGTGATGAAGGAAGCCGCCGCGCCGATCACGGTGAACGGCAAGCATTGGGGCGGCTTGCGTCTCGCGTTCCATTTCTGAATTCGCCGGGCCGGCGGGCCCGACCGCGCCACGACGACAAGGCAGTACCCGATGATGTCCGGCAATATCTTCAGACGCGGCAGCGTCACACTGACATGGCCCTTGCCTGCGCTGCTGACATGGGCTGCGTCGTGGAGCATCTTCATCGGCCTGCGCTGGCTGCAAGCGCCGATGGTCCATGCGGTGCTCGCCGCAGCGCTGTTGAGCCTGAGCTGCAGCCTGTTCGGCTCGAGCACCTGGCGGCGCATCTTCATCGCCTGGGGATTTCCGCTGTCGCTCGCTGCATCGGGCGTCGCGGGTGCGGTGCCGGCGTGGGCCTGGCTGCTGCCGCTCGCGCTGCTCTCGATCGTCTACCCGCTGAACAGCTGGCGGGATGCGCCGCTGTTCCCGACGCCGCGCGGTGCGTTGAGCGGCCTCGGCCGAGTCGCGCCGCTGCGCGATGGTGCGAGGATCGTCGACGCCGGCTGCGGCCTCGGCGATGGCTTGCGCGAGCTGCGGCGCGAGTATCCGAATGCCCGGCTGGTCGGGCTCGAATGGAGCTGGGCGTTGCGTTATGCGAGTGCCTGGCGCGCTCGCTTCGCAAGCGTACAGAGAGCTGACATCTGGACCGCAGACTGGTCGGAATACGACATGGTCTACCTGTTCCAACGCCCCGAGAGCATGCCGCGCGCGGCCGAGAAGGCCGAGCGCGAGCTGCGTGCCGGCGCCTGGATGGCGAGCCTCGAGTTCAGCGTGCCGACCTTGCTGCCGCAGCAGATGCTGCGCTGTTCGGATGGGCGCTGCGTGTGGCTTTATCAGCTGCCGTTCAGACGGCGTTGAATAAGGAATGCCGTTCGGGCTGAGCTTGTCGAAGCCCTGCGTGTATGCTGCCGGCCCTTCGACAGGCTCAGGTCCTTCGACAGGCTCAGGATGCACGGGCCCTTCGACAAGCTCAGGTCCTTCGACAGGCTCAGGATGCACGGGCCCTTCGACAAGCTCAGGGCCAACGGGTGCTGTCGTTGACAAACCCCACCACATCATCGAGCACCGGCGCGAGCCAGCGCAGCGGCCGCGCGAAGGTGCCGATCAAGGTCATGTGGTTGACCCGCTCGTACATCTTCACGCGCACCGATGCGCCCGCGTCGCGCAGCCGCTGCGCGAGGCCGAGGGTGTTGCGTTGCGGGTTGATCAAATCGTCGCTCGCCGCCGCGCCGAGAAAGCCGCGCAGCGAATCGCGTCCGACGTAGGCGATGGTCTGCGTGCCTGTCGGGTAGTTCGGGTGGAAGAACACCGGCTTCACGTCCGGGTTCTTGATCGGCAGAAAGTCGTACGGCCCGGCGAGCCCGACCCAGCCCGCAAGCTCCGTCGGCGAATGGCCGGTCGCTTGCAGCCAGCGCGCATCGAGCGCGAGCATCGCGGCGTTGTACGCGCCGGCGCTGTGCCCCATCACGAACACG
>VBCQ01000416.1 GCA_005882155.1 Betaproteobacteria bacterium | reverse complement strand
CGCGCCTTGATCTTCGCGATCGACTCGGGGTCGGTGAGGCCGTGGCTCGCCATGAACGCCGCCGCACTCGCACCACCGAAGCCGGTCGTCGCGCTGCTCGCAAGGCGCGCCGCGTTGTAGTCGGTCGCGCTGATCCATAGACGGCAGTTCCAGCGCTCGGTGAGCCAATGCGCGAGGCCGATGTGATCGGGGTGCATGTGCGTGACGATGACGCGCAGCACCGGCAGGCCGCCGAGCTCGTTGGCGAAGACCTGCTCCCACGCGTCGCGCGTCGCATCGTTGGTGATGCCGCAGTCGACGATGGTCCAGCCGGCGCGGCCGTCGATCTCGTCACGCAGCAGCCACAAGTTGATGTG
Source organism: Betaproteobacteria bacterium (assembly GCA_005882155.1). Classification (GTDB taxonomy): domain Bacteria; phylum Pseudomonadota; class Gammaproteobacteria; order Burkholderiales; family Burkholderiaceae_C; genus Albitalea. The sequence continues at coordinate 17,261 of VBCQ01000416.1, read as the reverse complement.
GTCGAGCGCGAACGGCAGCTGCATGCGCACCCAGCGCACGCCCGGCGCGACCTCGAGCGTGCTGCCGACGGCGGGCAACGCATCGCCGAACGGGTAGGCGAGTTGCTGTTCGAGTGCGTTCATGCGGACGCTGCCTTTACACTTTACGTAAACGTCAATTGCAACCAGTCTACCTGCCCATGCCCGAACCTGCTGTCGCTCACGCGTCGAGCGCCCCGCCACCGAGTGCAGGCGCCACCTTCACGATCAGCGAGCTCGCGCGCGAGTTCGACCTCACCACGCGGGCGATCCGCTTCTACGAAGACTGCGGCCTGATCTCGCCGCAGCGCCGCGGCCGCAACCGCGTCTACACCGCGCGCGACCGCACCCGCTTGAAGCTCACGCTGCGCGGCAAGCGGCTCGGCCTGACGCTCGCCGAAGTGAAGGAACTCGTCGACATGTACGAGTCGCCGCGCGACACGCAGCCGCAATTGAAGAAGTTTCTCGTCGTGCTGGCGGCGCACCGCGAGCAGCTCGAGCAGCAGCTCGCCGACCTGCATGCGACGCTCGATGAGGTGCGCACGCATGAGAAGGAAGCGCGGCGATTGCTGGCGGCGGGAGAGCGCAAGAAGTCCTAAGCCGTCTCCTGACACCACGCATACAGCGCGTCATACATCACCATCCCGTGACGCAGCATCTCGTGGTCGTCGGCGAAGTAGCGTGACAGGCCGAGCGAGATCGCGTGAAGGCCGGGCGATTGCGGCGTGAGATCGAGCCGCGACGTGTCGGCACCGCGAACGATCAGCGCGAGCTTGTGCAGCGCCGGCTCGTCGAGACGATGCTTGGTCATGAACGCATCGAAGCTGCACAGCTCGCCGACATGCGTCATCTCGACGCCGGGCACGTCGTACGGCGTCGCGCCGGTGTCGGCAGCGACTCGCAGCACCTGGTCGGCCGGCACGTAGAGGAACTCCGGCGCTGCATCGATGAAGCGCGCGATCAGCCAGGGGCAGGCGATGCGGTCGATCTTCGGTCGTTCGCGGGTGACCCATTTCATGACGACTCTCCTCTCAGGACAAGTAGTGCAGCGACGACGCGAGCAGGCCGACGACAGCCGATGCAGCGATCACTTCCATCACGCCGCGCTTGAAACGAAACAGCGCAAGCGCCGCCGCGACGGCGAGCAGTGCGCTCAGCGCATCGAAGCGCCCGCCGAAGCCTTGCGGCCACAGCACGTGGTAGGCGAAGAACACCGCCAAGTTGACGATCACGCCGACGACCGCGGCGGTGATCGCGGTCAGTGGCGCGGTGAACTTAAGGTTGCGGTGGGTCGTCTCGACGAGGGGTCCGCCGAGCAGGATGAAAACGAACGACGGCAGGAAGGTGAAGAAGGTCACGACCATCGCGGCGAGTGCGCCGCCCGCAGCGAGCGAGTTCGGCCCAAGCACTTCGCGCGTCCAGCCGCCGACGAAGCCGACGAAGGCGACGACCATGATCAGCGGGCCGGGCGTGGTCTCGCCGAGCGCGAGGCCGTCGATCATCTGCGGCGCGCTGAGCCAGTGATGCTGGTCGACCGCGCCCTGATAGACATACGGCAGCACCGCGTACGCCCCACCGAAGGTCAGCAGCGCGGCCTTGGTGAAGAACCAGCCCATTTGCGCGAGCGTGTGCTGCCAGCCGTTGAGCGCGATGAGCACGCCCATCGCCGCAGCCCACAGCACGAGGCCGACCACGGCGACGCGGGCGAAGCGGCGCCAGTGGTGCAGCGCGTGGGCCGGCGTCGGCGTGTCGTCGTCGATGACGGCCGGACCGTAGCCGTCTAACGCTCCGCTGTGCGCGCCGCCCATCGCGAAGCGCTGCGGCGCATAGCGGCCACCGAGCGCGCCGATCACGCCGGCCGCGAGCACGATGAATGGGAACGGCACGTTGAACGCAAAGATCGCGACGAAGGCCGCCGCCGCGACGGCCCACAGCGCGGCGTTCTTCAGTGCGCGTGAGCCGATGCGGTGCGCGGCGTGCAGCACGATCGCGGTGACGGCCGGCTTGATGCCGTAGAACAAGCCCGCGACGAGCGGCGTCTGCCCGAACGCCATGTAGATCCATGACAGCGCGATCAGGATGAACAGCGACGGCAGCACGAACAAGCCGCCGGCGACGATGCCGCGCCAAGTGCGATGCAGCAGCCAGGCGATGTAGGTCGCAAGCTGCTGCGCTTCGGGGCCGGGCAGCACCATGCAGTAGTTCAGTGCGTGTCGACGAGCTCCTGGTGCATCACCGCGATCTGTCCCGCGGGACCACCGAAGCTGATGAAGCCGAGCTTGAGCCAGAACTTGAAGGCCTCACGAAAAGTCGGCGTTTGGGGTCGCTCGGTCGCGGTCATGCGGCGCTTTCTTGTGGGGTCAATGCGCGGCGCAGCCCGTCGAACACCGCGCACGCGGCGTTCAGCAATTGGTCGTCGTCGGCGAGGTGCTCGCGCAATCCGGAAAGCGCCGCTTCGATGCCGCTCGCTTGCGGCACCGGCACGCCGCCGACGTCGAGGAAGTGCACCAGCGTTCCGATGCGCAGCAGGGCCGGGTCGTCTTCGAGGCCGAAGCTTGCGAGCAGCGTTTCATAGGTCACGCGCGACGGCGTGTGGCTGAAGCGCGCGCCGTCGAAGTCGAAGCCGAGCCAGCCGCGCTTGCACTTGGCTGGGTCCGCCAGCCACTGGAATTTCGCCTGCGGGTCGATGCAGCGGCGAATCAGCCAGGCGCTCGCGAGCCGGTCGACCCACGGCCGCTTTCGCGTCGCCCAGGTGCGGCCCTGGTAGTCGGCGATGCGCAGCCGCTCGATCGCCGCGTGGCGCGTCTGCGGCTCGTCGGGGTTCGTGAGGCGCAGCAGCGCGGTCTGCAACGCGTCGAGCGCGGCGTGCGACTGCAGCTGGCTCTCGCCGGGGAAGTGATCGGTCTGCGCGATCGCCTCATGGCGCCGCCACAGCGCCTGCATGCGTCGCGTCGATTGCGACGACGGCCAGGTGGCGGGATCGGCAATCCGCACCTCGTCGATCAGTGCGGCGTAGTCGGCACTGCGGTCGAACAGGTCGCACCACGCCGCCGATTCGCTCGCATCGACCGGTGCGGCGTGCAGCAGCCAAGCCTCGCCGCCGGCCGCGCGCACCTCGTCGGCCTGCGCGGCGAGCGCCTCGGCCGCGCCGTCTGCGACCGGCAGCAGGTAGACGCCGTCGCGCAACGCGGCCGCCCCGCTCGCCTTCAGCGCGCGCCACAGCCGCATGCGTGCGGCCGTCTGCGCAGTGGGCAGGCTGGCGATCAGCATCAGCCAGCTCGGATCGTTGGACATGCGTTGAATATACAACAAGCATGTCTTAATCTCTACACCGGCATTCTCCCTCGCTCCGAGAGGGCGAGGGCCGGAATCAACGCTCAGTCGTTCGATCGGTAGGCCAGCGATCAGCGCTGTCGGCCTCCCTACAATCCGCGCACTCGCGGCCGGACCGACCGCCGCGGCCAGAGTTCGATGGAGGCGCGCGCATGTCGCTCGAAAAGTTCTATTCCCGGCCGGGCCACTTGATCCGGCGCTTGAACCAAATCTCGATGGCGCTGTTTTTCGAAGAGACGACGCCGCTCGGGTTGACCTCGGTGCAATACGCGGCGCTGAACATGATTGCCGAAGTGCCGGGCATCGATCAGGCGAGCCTGTCGAACATGATCGCGTTCGACAAAACGACGATCGTCAAGGTGCTCGACCGACTGGTCGAGAAGGGACTGATCACGCGCACGCGCTCGGAAACCGACCGGCGCCTGAACCACTTGCACATCACGCCCAAAGGCACCCAGCTGCTCAAAGAAATCCACCCGATGCTCGACCGCAGCGACAAGCGAATCCTCGCGCCGCTGTCCGACGCCGATCAGCGCAAGTTCATGCAGATGTTGTCGCGGCTGGTTCAGGTGAACAATATCTACAGCCGTGCGCCGCTGGACACCTCGCTGCAGAAGAACCTGCTGGCGCGAAGCAAGGGTGCGACACGGACGACGCGGGGGAAGAAGTAGCTCGCGCCTGGCAGGCAACCGAGCTGCACCGATTCGCAAGTCAGACGTGCCCCATCAGCAGCGACAGCCGGCTCGCGGTCTTGCCCAGCGCGTCTTTGGCGGCGGCGATCGACGGGGTGACCTTCTTGTCGATGCGCTCGATGTAGGGGATGTTCAGCGCCGCTACCGCATGCCCGTCGTGGCCGAGCACCGGGAAGGCGATGTTGCTGACGCCGCGGATCTGGCGGCTCTGCATTTGCGCGTGACCTTGCCGCGCGACTTCGTCGACGTTCTTCTTCAGCTGCCGCAAGTCGAGGTCGAGCTCGCCTTCGACGCGGTGGTGCGAAGCGAGCAGGCGCTGCCGCTCGGCATCGTCTTGGAACGCGAGCAGCACGTAGCCCGATGCGGTGTCGGTGAGGCCGACCTGCGCGCCGACCTTCAGGCCGAAGGCCCAGCGCTCGGGGCTGTCGACCTGCGCGACGACCATCACCCGCCCGGCGTGATAGACGGTCAGGTGGCACGACTGCAGCGTTCGATTGACCAGCTCGCGCATCAGCGGCAGCGCCGCTGCGGTCAGCGACTTGATCGGCTTGTGGCGGTGCGCGAGCTCGAACAGCTTCAGGCTCAGCATGTAGCGGTCGCCGTCCTGCGCCAGGTAGCCGCGCCGGCACAGCGCATTGATCATGCGGAAGATCTCGCTCGACGTGCGATCGAGTGCGCGCGCGATCTCGTTCAGGCTCAAGCCCTCGGCGTCTTGCGCGAGCAGCTCGATGATGTCCAGGCCCTTGTCGAGCGCCGGTGCGGCGTAGCGTTGATCGGCGGGGTCGGCAGCGGCGGGTTTCGCTTTGGGCTTGGTCATCGAGGGCAGGACGAAAGACGGTGCGCGCCGAGTGGAGCCGGCGCGCACCGCTTCTGTCAAGTCTTCGACTTTCAATGCGTCGGCGGAACGCGGCGATAGAACTTCAGGCCGTTCAGGAACATCACCTTGTCGCGCACATGCTGACCGAATGGCGCGAGGTACTCCTCGGCGAGTCTGATCTGCCCGGAGAAGCTGCCGCCGAGATCACTCACCGGCCAGTTGCTGCCCCAGATCAGACGGTCCTCACCGAACGCGCTCAGCAGCACGTCGAAGTGCGCCTTGTAGGCCGCCAAATCGGTCGGTGCAGTCCATGGCCGGTTGCCGTCACCGACCTGGTACATGTCGTAGAACGACGAGAACTTCATGTACAGGTTGGGGCAGACGTCGGCGAGCCGGCGAATGGCGAGCTCCCATTCGGGTGCCGGCACGGCGCCTTGCGCGCCGCCCAAGTGGTCGATGATGATGCGCAGATCGGGTACGGTGGTGCACAGCGCCTCGACGCGGTCCTTGGTATTCGTCGTGCCGCGGCTGATGATGTCGAGCGTCATGCCGCGCGACGCGAGGTCGCGAAGGTCGCGCAATTGCGCCGCGTCGAGCGTGATCGCCGGCGGGCTCCAGAGGAAGCCGCGAATGCCGATGAAGCGCGCGTCCTTCGCGAAGTGCGCGAGGTTGGCGCCGAAGTCCGCCGAGCCGATCTCGAGCTGGCCGGCGAACCACGGAAAGAAGTGATCGCCGCGAACGAGGTCGAGGATCCACTGGTTGTCCGACACCAGCGGGCTCGCTTCGACACCGCGCGACGCGAGGTCGCGAAGGTCGCGCAATTGCGCCGCGTCGAGCGTGATCGCCGGCGGGCTCCAGAGGAAGCCGCGAATGCCGATGAAGCGCGCGTCCTTCGCGAAGTGCGCGAGGTTGGCGCCGAAGTCCGCCGAGCCGATCTCGAGCTGGCCGGCGAACCACGGAAAGAAGTGATCGCCGCGAACGAGGTCGAGGATCCACTGGTTGTCCGACACCAGCGGGCTCGCTTCGACGATGCCCGACGCGAGGATGCCGTTGGCCATCGCGAGCGCCTTGTACTCGGGCGGCAGCACATCGCGGTACAGCGCGCTTCCCACCGGCGGCCACGGCACGCCGCCCGGGCGGCTCGGCTGATAGAAGTGGATGTGGGTGTCCAGGATCGGGTGGGCGATGCCGAGCTTGCGCGCCTCGGCCAGCGCCTTCGCGCCGACCGCGTCGTCGTTGCCGGCGGCCAGCGCGGCGCCGCTAGTCATGGCGCCGACCAGCACCGCGGCGACCGCGGCGCAGGCGCTGCGAAGCCGCATTCCTCGAAACAGATTCATAGCCGTCTCCTTTGTTGGGGGATCGGTCAGGCCAGACCGGACGGCCGAAGCCAGGACCGGCTAGTGTTTTATATATGAAATCTGATTTTGTCAAAGAAATGATGCTCCGCGCGTCGTGACCCCGCCTGAATGCGGGGGTCAGTCTGCCGCGATTCCGTCAGCGCGTCTCCGCCAGGCGCGGCAATGGACGCTCATCGAACTCGCCGCCCTCGCTGGTGACGATGAATTGCGCAGCATCGAGCAAGTCGGCGCAGCGCCGATGCGGTGTGCGCAGCGGGCTGACGCGCCATTCGGTTTCGTTGCCGACGTCGAGCAGCACGGTGCGACATCCGGCGCGGCGACCGGCTTCGATGTCGTTCAAGCTGTCCCCGACCATCCAGCAATGCTCGAGATCAAGGCCATGCGCGAGAGCCGCCGCGCGCAGCAGCCCCGGCATCGGCTTGCGGCAGCCGCAGCGGGGCTCGCCGTTCGCACCCGGCGCGTGCGGGCAGGCGTAGAAGCCGGCCAGACTCACGCTCGCCTCGTCGCGAACGCGGCCGATCAGAGTGCGGCGCAAGGCCGCGAACTCGAGCATCGTGAATGGGCCGGTGGCCAGCTGCGGCTGGTGGGTGATGACGATCAGCGCGTAGCCGGCCAGATCGAGCTGGCGCAAGGCGGCGAGGGCGTTGCGCGCGAATCGCAAGCGGCGCGGGTCGGCGACGTAGGACGCATTGACGATCAGCGTGCCGTCTTTGTCGAGGAACACCGCCTTCATGATGGCGTGCCGGGGGAAGCCGTTTTGCCGAAAACAGCAAGCGGTGTTCCTTCCTTCGCTTGCGCGTCTCGGGCTCTCGCCGCGCGGACCTCGGGGCGCGAATCTACAGGCGACTTGAAAAAGCTTCATGCAGTTTGTGCCGGGCGATCCGGGCACGCCTTCGGTATCATTCGGTCTGCTTTTGACGTTTACGTAAACGTCAATCAGCGGCGGCGCACGCGCGTACGATCGCCGCGACGGCCCGAATCACCGATTGGAGACATCTGTCATGAACCTGCCCGGCCTCGACTTCCAGCTCGGCGAAGACATCGATGCGCTGCGCGACGCGGTGCGCGGATTCGCCCAATCCGAGATCGCGCCGCGCGCTGCGGAGATCGATGCGAGCGACCAGTTCCCGATGGACCTGTGGCGCAAGATGGGCGATCTCGGCGTGCTTGGCGTGACGGTCAGCGAGGAGTACGGCGGCGCCGCCATGGGCTACCTCGCCCACATGATCGCGATGGAAGAGATCAGCCGCGCCTCGGCGAGCGTGGGCCTGTCGTACGGGGCGCACAGCAACCTGTGCGTCAACCAGATCAAGCGCAACGGCAGCGAAGCGCAGCGCCGCAAGTACCTGCCCAAGCTGATCAGCGGCGAGCATGTCGGAGCACTCGCGATGAGCGAATCGGGCGCCGGCAGCGACGTGATCGGCATGAAGCTGAAGGCCGAGGACAAGGGCGGCTTCTACCTGCTCAACGGCACCAAGATGTGGATCACCAACGGTCCCGACGCTGACACCTTGGTGGTCTACGCGAAGACCGAGCCCGAGCTCGGTGCGCGCGGGGTCACCGCGTTCCTGATCGAGAAGGGGATGAAGGGCTTCAGCATCGCGCAGAAGCTCGACAAGCTCGGCATGCGCGGCAGCCACACCGGCGAGCTCGTCTTCAACAACGTCGAAGTGCCGGCTGCGAACGTGCTCGGCACCTTGAACGGCGGCGCGAAGGTATTGATGAGCGGGCTCGACTACGAGCGCGCGGTGCTCGCGGCCGGGCCGGTGGGCATCATGCAGGCGGTGATGGACAACGTCGTGCCCTACATCCACGACCGCAAGCAGTTCGGCCAGAGCATCGGCGAGTTCCAGCTGATCCAGGGCAAGGTCGGCGACATGTACACCGTGCTGCAGGCAGCGCGGGCGTTTTGCTACACCGTGGGCAAAAACCTCGACCTGCTCGGCAGCGAGCATGTGCGCCAGGTGCGCAAGGACTGCGCGAGCGTGATCCTGTGGTGCGCCGAGAAAGCAACCTGGATGGCCGGCGAAGGCATCCAGGTATTCGGCGGCAACGGCTATATCAACGACTATCCGCTCGGCCGGCTGTGGCGCGACGCGAAGCTGTACGAGATCGGTGCCGGCACGAGCGAGATCCGCCGGATGTTGATTGGGCGCGAGCTGTTCTCGGAGACGATGTGAGCGGGCGCCTTCACTAGAATTTCTCATGACCACGCAATTGCAAGAGCTGTTCGACAGCAACCGCCGCTGGGCCGAAGCCACCGAGGCGCGAACGCCAGGCTTCTTCACCAACCTCTTGCGCCAGCAGGAACCGCAGTACCTGTGGATCGGCTGCTCCGACAGCCGCGTGCCGGCCAACGAGATCGTCGGCTTGATGCCGGGCGAGTTGTTCGTCCACCGCAACGTCGCCAATGTCGTCGTCCACTCGGACCTGAATTGCCTCAGCGTGATGCAGTTCGCCATCGACATGCTGAAGGTGCAGCACATCATCGTCGTCGGCCACTACGGTTGCAGCGGCGTCAAGGCGGCGTTGCTGAACCGGCGCATCGGCATCGCCGACAACTGGTTGCGCCATGTGCAGGACGTTCGCAACAAGCACCGCGCCTGGCTGGACGGCATGCCCGACGACACGATGCGACTGCAGGCGCTGTGCGAGCTGAACGTGCTCGAGCAGTCGCTCAACGTCTGCGAGACGACGGTGGTGCAAGACGCTTGGGCTCGCGGCCAGAGCGTCGTCGTGCACGGCTGGGTCTATGGGCTGCACAACGGCCTGCTCGAAGACCTGCGAATCACGGTGGCGAGTGCCGAAGAGCTCGGCGCCGCCTATGGCCTCGCCATCGGCGCATTGAAGCAGCGCTACGACGCGCAACGGAAACAAGGCCGACCGTAGTGTTCCCGCAAAAGCTTACCGACGTTCGCGCCTTCGACATCGCTCAGGCGATGCTCGACGGCTTCAACCGCCACTACCGGTTGTTTCGCGAGGCGAGTGCGCAAGCCAAGGAGCGCTTCGAAGGAGCTGACTGGCACGGCCAGCAACGGGCGCAGCGCGAGCGCATCGAGTTCTACGACAAGCGCGTCGATGAAGGTGCTGAGCGGCTGCAAACCGAGTTCAACGCGAGCGCGTTGACGATGGACGTGTGGCAGCAGGTCAAGCTGCACTACATCGGCCTGTTGACCAACCACCACCAGCCCGAGCTTGCCGAGACCTTCTTCAACTCGGTGACGACGAAGATCCTGCACCGCAGCTACTTCAACAACGACTTCATCTTCGTGCGGCCTGCCGTCTCGACCGAGTACATCGAGAACGACGAGCCGGCGTCGCTGCCGACCTACCGCGCCTACTACCCGACCAAGGACAGCCTGCGCGAAACCTGGCTGCGCATCGTCAACAACTTCCAGTTGCGCCGCGAGTTCGAAGACCTGGGCCGCGACGTCGACCATGTGCTGAACGCGGTGGCCGCGCAGATGGGCAACTTCCGTCCGCGAACCAATTTTCAGATCCAGGTGCTGTCGTCCTTGTTCTTCCGCAACAAGGGCGCCTACGTCGTCGGCAAGATCATCAACGGCTTTCACGAGATCCCGTTCGCGCTGCCGATTCTCCATACCACGCGGGGGCAGCTCACCATCGACACGATGCTGTTCGGCGAAGACGAGATGCAGATGCTGTTCAGCTTTGCGCGCGCCTACTTCATGGTCGCGATGGAAGTGCCGTCGGCGTACGTGCAGTTCCTGCGCTCGCTGATGCCGCGCAAGCCGCGCTCGGAGATCTACAGCGCACTCGGCCTGCACAAGCAAGGCAAGAATTTGTTCTATCGCGAGTTCCTCTACCACCTGCGCCATTCGAGCGACCACTTCCGCATCGCGCCGGGCATCAAGGGCATGGTGATGCTGGTGTTCGACCTGCCGTCGTTCCCGTTCGTGTTCAAGGTGATCAAGGACTTCTTTCCGCCGCAGAAGGACACCACGCGCGAGATCATCAAGAGCAAGTACCTGCTCGTGAAGACGCACGATCGCGTCGGCCGCATGGCCGACACGCTCGAGTATTCGAACGTCGCGTTCCCGCGCATGCGATTCGAAGACGAGCTGGTGGCCGAGCTGAAGGAGTTCTGCGCCAGCCTCGTCGAGGAAGACGGCAACGATCTGGTGCTGCGCCATGTCTACATCGAGCGGCGAATGATCCCGCTCAACATCTATCTGCAGGACGCCACGCGCGAGCAGATCGAGCGCGTCGTCGTCGAGTACGGCAACGCGATCAAAGACCTGGTGGCGGCCAACATTTTTCCCGGCGACATGCTGTGGAAGAACTTCGGCGTCACGCGCAACGGCAAGGTCGTGTTCTACGACTACGACGAGATCGAGTACCTGAGCGAATGCACCTTCCGCCGCGTGCCGCAGCCGCACAACCCGGAAGAAGAAATGTCCAGCGAAGTCTGGTACCGCGTCGGCCCGAAGGATGTCTTTCCCGAGACCTTCGAGCCCTTCTTGCTCGGCAACCCGAGCGTGCGCGAGGTCTTCATGAAACACCATGCCGACCTGTTGGACGCGGCGTTCTGGCAAGGTCACAAGGAGCGCATCCTGGCCGGCCATGTGCACGATGTCTTTCCGTACGAAGCCGCCAAGCGCTTCAAGAATCAGCGGCGCCTGCGCGCGCCGCAAGCTGCTGTCGCTGTTTGATCCAACGAAAAGGAGTTCGCCATGTCCACATCCCAAGACCCCATCGTCATCGTCTCCGCCGCGCGCACGCCGATCGGCGGCCTGCTCGGTGACTTCTCGTCGCTCGCTGCGCATCAGCTCGGCGCCGTCGCGATCAAGGCCGCGGTGGCGCGCGCCGGCATCACCGGCGACGCCGTCAACGAAGTGCTGATGGGCAATTGCCTGATGGCCGGTCAGGGCCAGGCCCCGGCGCGCCAGGCCGCGCTCGGCGCCGGCCTGCCGCAATCGGCCGGCGCCGTCACGCTGTCGAAGATGTGCGGCTCCGGCATGCGCGCGATGATGTTCGCCAATGACATGCTGGCCAACGAAACCGCCGACATCGTCGTCGCCGGCGGCATGGAAAGCATGACCAACGCGCCGCATGTGATGTTCGCGCGCAAGGGCGTCAAGTACGGCCTCACGAGCCTGTACGACCACATGGCGCTCGACGGTCTCGAAGACGCCTACGAGAAGCTGCCCAACGGCACCGGCAAGGCGATGGGCGTGTTTGCCGAAGAATGCGTCGCCAAGTACCAGTTCAGCCGCGAGGCGATGGATGCATTCGCGATCGCGTCGACCGAGCGCAGCAAGCGCGCCAACGAAGACGGCAGCTTCGATTGGGAGATGGCGCCCGTCAGCGTGGCGGGCAAAGGCGGCGACACCGTCATCAAGTTCGACGAGCAGCCGTTCAAAGCCAAGCTCGACAAGATTCCCGGCCTGAAGCCCGCGTTCAAGAAAGACGGAGCTATCACCGCCGCGACCTCGTCGAGCATCTCCGACGGCGCCGCCGCGCTGGTGCTAATGCGCGCGTCGACCGCGGCCAAGCTCGGCTGCAAGCCGATCGCGCGCATCCAGGCCCATGCGGTGCACGCGCAGGCGCCGAACTGGTTCACGACCGCACCGGTCGGCGCGATCGACAAAGTGCTGAAGAAGACCGGCTGGGCGGCGAAGGACATCGGCCTGTGGGAAGTCAACGAAGCCTTCGCCGCGGTCACGATGGCGGCGATGGCCGAGTACAAGCTGCCGCACGAGATCGTCAACGTGCATGGCGGGGCTTGCGCGCTCGGCCACCCGATCGGCGCGAGCGGCGCACGCATCGTCGTCACGCTGCTCGGCGCGTTGCGCCAACGCGGCTTGAAGAAGGGCGTCGCGGCGCTGTGCATCGGCGGCGGCGAAGCGACCGCGATGGCCGTCGAGATTCTTTGACGGCACGCTGAGGCCACGCGCGATGCTGCTGAGCGATGACCACCGTGCCGTGCAGGATGCGGTGCGCGCCTACGTGCAAGACCGCATCGCGCCGAACGCCGCGCAGTGGGATCGCGATTGCCACTTCCCGCAGGACGAGTTGCGCGGCCTCGCGGCGCTCGGCTGCTACGGGGTGGCCGTGCCGACCGAGTGGGACGGGGCGGGGCTCGACTACCTGAGCCTCGCGCTGATCCTCGAAGAGATCGCCGCCGGCGACGGCGCGACCTCGACGGTCGTGAGCGTCAACAACTGCCCGGTGTGCTCGATCCTGATGGCGTGGGCGAGCGACGCGCAGAAAGAGCAGTGGCTCAAGCCGCTCGCGCGCGGCGACATGCTCGGCGCGTTCTGTCTCACCGAGCCGCATGTCGGCTCGCAGGCCGACGGGCTGAAGACGAGCGCGTTGCGCGACGGCAGCGACTATGTGCTCAACGGCGTCAAGCAGTTCATCACCAGCGGCAAGAACGGCGATGTCGCGATCGTGATGGCGGTGACGGACAAGAGCGCTGGCAAGAAGGGCATCAGCGCGTTCGTGGTGCCGACCACCACGCCGGGCTACATCGTCGCCCGCGTCGAAGACAAGATGGGCCAGCACGCGAGCGACACGGTGCAGATCCTGTTCGACAACTGCCGCGTGCCGGCGGCGAACCTGCTCGGCGACGAAGGGCAGGGGCTGAAGATTGCGCTGTCGGGACTCGAAGGCGGGCGCATCGGCATCGCTGCGCAAAGCGTGGGCATGGCGCGCGCGGCATTCGAGGCCGCGCTCGGCTACGCGAAGGAGCGGGTGGCGTTCGGCAAGCCGATCTTCGAGCACCAGGCGGTGCAGTTCCGGCTCGGCGAAATGGCGATGAAGATCGAGGCTGCACGCCAGCTCATCCACCACGCGGCGAGCCTGAAAGACGCCGGCCAGCCGTGCCTGAAAGAAGCCGCGATGGCCAAGCTCTTCGCCAGCGAAATGGCCGAGTCGGTGTGCAGCGCCGCGATCCAGATCCACGGCGGCTATGGCTACGTCAACGACTTCCCGGTCGAGCGGATTTATCGCGACGTGCGTGTCTGTCAGATCTACGAGGGGACGAGCGACGTGCAGAAGATCTTGATCGGAAGGGCGCTGGCGTAGTCAAGTGGCCCTTCGACAAGCTCAGGGCGAACGGAATTTGTTTTGGTGGGCGCCGATGAAATCGCGGTACCACCGCGCGCTGTCCTTCAGCGTTCGTCGCTGCGTCGCAAAGTCGACATGGACGATACCGAAGCGCTGGCGGTAGCCCCAGGTCCATTCGAAGTTGTCCATCAAGCTCCAGACAAAGAAGCCGCGCACGTCGACGCCTTGCCCCATCGCGCGTTCGGTCGCTTCGATATGGCGGCGGATGTAATCGGTGCGTTGCACATCGTGGACGCGGCCGTTGTCCAGCGCATCGCGATACGCCGCACCGTTCTCGGTGACGATGATCGGCGGCATCGGGTAATCGCGGTGCAGGCGCAGCAGCAGCTCGGTGAGTCCTTCTGGATCGACCTCCCAGCCCATGCCGGTCACTGCAAGGCTTTGCGCGGGTGGCGATGAGGCGGCACTCGCGACGCGGCGCGTGTAGTAGTTCAGTCCGATGAAGTCGAGCCCCGCGCGAATGATCTCGTGGTCGCGCTCGCGCACGACAGGCGCGTCCGTGCCGAGGTGCGCGAGCACGTCGCTCGGGTAGCGGCCATGCAGCAAAGCATCGAGGTACCAGCGAACCAGCAGGCCGTCTTCGAGCTGCGCCGCAGCGGTGTCTTCGGCGCGATCGGTCGCCGCGACGACGGGCGAGGCGTTGAGCACGATGCCGAGCTCACTTCGCGCGCCACACGAGCGCAGCGCCTGCAGCGCGAGGCCATGGCTGAGCAGCAGATGGTGCGACACCTGCATCGCGTGTCTGCGGTCCTTCACGCCGGGTGCATGGACGCCGCTTTGATGACCGAGTATCGAGACGACCCACGGCTCGTTGTGGGTCGCGATCGACGCGACGCGATCGCCAAGGCGATGGCCCACGATGTCGGCGTAGTCGGCGAAGCGCAACGCGGTGTCGCGAGCCGTCCATCCGCCGCGGTCCTGCAGCGCTTGCGGCAGGTCCCAGTGGTACAGCGTGAGGTACGGCGCGATGCCGCGCGCGAGCAGCCCGTCGACGAGCCGATCGTAAAAGTCGAGCCCGCGCGAATTGACCGCGCCGGCGCCGCTCGGCTGCACGCGCGACCATGCGACCGAGAAGCGATACGCCTGCAGGCGCAGCTCGCGCATCAGATCGAGGTCTGCGGTCAAGCGGTGATAGTGGTCGCAAGCGACATCACCGTTGCTGCCGTCGGCGATCGCGCCGGGCACGCGGCAGAAGCTGTCCCAGATCGACGCAGCGCGACCGTCCTCGGCCACGGCACCTTCGACCTGGTACGCGCTCGTCGCAGCGCCCCACACGAACGGCGGGGCCTGAATTGCGGAAGTGTCTCGAGGCATCGCAGTCTCGTGCTCGATCGATTGTCGCGGTGTTTACGAAGCCTCGCGCGCTGTGCACACTAGCGCCATGAACCCGTCGTCCATCGACTTCTATTTCGACTTCTCATCGCCGTACTCGTACATCGCGTCGGAGTGGGTCGAGGCGCTGGCGGCACGCCACGGCCGCACGGTGAGCTGGAAGGCGATCCTGCTCGGCGCGACCTTTCAGGCGGCGGGGTTGAAGAGTCCCGTCGAGTACCCGATCAAGCGCGAATATTCACTTCACGACTTCGAGCGCTCGGCCCGCTTCGCCGGCGTTCCGCTGAAGATTCCCGACAAGTTTCCGATCGCCACGCAGAACGTCGCGCGCATTTTCTGGTGGCTGCACGACAAGCGCGACACCACCGCAAGCCATTGGGCTCGGCACGCCTTGCGCGCCTACTTCGCGCGCGGCGTCGACCTGAGCGACGTCGGCCAGCTCAAGCAACTCGCAGCCGAGTTCGGGTTGGATCCCGACGTAGCCGAGCGCATCTGGAGTGAACCCGCCTGGAAGGCGCGGCTCAAAGCGGCGAATGACTCGGCGATTGCCGCCGGCGTGTTCGGTGCGCCGTTCTTCGTCATCGATGGCGAGCCGTTCTGGGGCAACGACCGCCGCGCACAGATCGAGCGCTGGCTCGAGAAAGGACCCTTCTGATGAAGAAGACATCCAAGGCCCTGGTCGAAGAGGCGATGGAACTCGTGACGACCTACACCGTCGAGCAGGCGAAGGCCTTGCACGGCGACCCCGGCGTGCAATTCGTCGACGTGCGCGACGTGCGCGAGCTCGAGCGCGAGGGCGCGATCCCCGGCGCGATCCATGCGCCGCGCGGCATGCTCGAATTCTGGGTCGACCCCGAGTCGCCGTACCACCGCGAAGAGTTTGCCCACGACAAGGAGTTCGTGCTGTTCTGCGCCGCCGGCTGGCGCTCGGCGCTCGCCACCCGCACGCTGATGGACATGGGCGTGGCACGCGTGTCGCACATCGGCGGCGGCTTCACCGCCTGGAAGGAGTCGGGCGGGCCGGTTGTTCCGAAGCCGACACGCAAGCGCGACACCTGATGGGCATCAGAAGTAGGCCCGTGCGTAGTTGATCGGTGCGTGATCGGCCAACTCACGCAAGCGCACTGCATCGATTTCGAGCGCGTGCGCGGCGACGTACTGCGCGATGCCCTGCAGTCGATCGGCGCGAATGAACGCGCTGTCCGGGTTCTGCACTCGCTCGCCGTCGCGGGTCAGGTAGCTTGCGGGCCCGACGTGGCTGTAGCCGAACACCGGCAGCGGCACGTCGGTGATGGCGTCGCAGCAGTCGACGATGCGCACGCCGCGCTTGGCCGCGAGACTGGCGGCGAAGGCGGCGTCGCCCACGCGCGGCGAGCCGATCGCGACCCACAGCGTCGGCTGTAGCACGCTTGCGGCCAAGGTCGCGAGCGCGGCGCCGAGACTGTGGCCGGTGAGGATGAGCTCATTGCGGTGGGCCCAGCCGGCGTCGAGCCATTGCCGAACCGCAGGCAACACGGCACGCGCTGCACGCGCGAAGCCGGCGTGCACGCGGCCGCCCGGCTCGCCCGGTTGGTTCCAAGCGACTGGATTGGCCTGAAGGTCGATGATGAGGTCGGTCAACGCCTCGGGTTGCGTGCCGCGAAACGCGACCAGCGCGGTGCCGTCCGCGTGTCGATACGCGCCGAAGGCTTGGGTGCCGGTGGCGGCATCGGAGAACAGCTCGGGCTCGCCGAAGTCGACGCGCTCCAGCGCCGCGATCAGCCGTTGGCGCTGCGCACCGTCCGTCTCGGCGCGGCAGTAGGCGAGTCGTGCGCCTTCGATGGCCAGTTGCAGCTCCGAATAGGCCTGCCCAGCGACGAACAAGGTCTCGCGCTGCTCCGGCGTGTACAGCGCCGAGCGCCGCGCGTCGTAGGAAATCGGTGTCATCGTTGCTCCGCAATCGAATTGCGAGCCTTGTACCTCGGTTCGGCAGCGGTCCGCATCCCCAACACTGCGGACGCAGCGATGACGAGTATCCCCGCGCGCGATTTTTTATTACACTAGGAGGTGTAATTCAAGAAAATCGCATGGCCCGCATCGCCCGACTCGACGGCCGCCAGCAAGCGCTGGACGCGGCGACGCGCCTGTTCTACGAGCAGGGCCACGAGAGCGTGAGCGTCGAGACGGTCGCGCAGGCGGCGGGGCTGACGAAGAAGGCGCTGTACTACCACTTCCCGACCAAGACCGACCTGGTGCTCGCCACCCTCGAGGCAGCGCAGGGGCCGGTGCTCGCGCAGCTGTGCCGCATGGCGCGGCTGGATGCGCCAAGCGACACGCACCCCTTCGATCGCATCCTGCAAGGCATGCACAAATGGCTCAAGTCGGGGCGCTTTCGCGGCTGCATGTTCCTGCGCGCCGCGAAGAGCTACCCCGATGTGCCCGAGGTCGTCGCGCACGCGGCGCAGCAGAAGGCCGCGACGCTCGCCTGGCTCGAGACCGTCGCGCGCGACCATGGCGCGGCCAACCCGCGCAAGCTCGCGCTCGAATTCCGCTTGCTGCTCGACGCGATCTTCGCGACCGGCCATCTCTACGATGCCGACGATCTGACGACCGGCCATCTCTACGATGCCGACGATCTGA
>VBCQ01000417.1 GCA_005882155.1 Betaproteobacteria bacterium | reverse complement strand
GTTCTGCCGCCGCGCTCCGATGGACGCATGCTCGCAGCACTGAACCTCGGGCATTTCGGCGTCAAGGTCCATGCGTCGGACGATGCCGGCGCCACTTGGCAAGAGGTCGCGACGCCCGCGTATCCGCCGCAGCCCGAAGGCGCCACCGGCCCAGCATGGAAACTTGTTCAGATATGGTCGATGGAGGCGGCGCACGGCACCGTGTGGGCGGGCACCTTGCCGGGAGGCTTGTTCCGCTCCGCCGACTTCGGCCGCTCGTGGCAACTCGTCGAATCGCTGTGGTCACGGGCCGAGCGCCTGGAGTGGTTCGGCGGCGGCTACGACGTGCCGGGCATCCATTCGATCTGCCCGCATCCGACGCAAGCGCAAGAGACGCTGATCGCGATCAGCTGCGGTGGCGTGTGGGTCACGCGCGACGATGGCGAGAGCTGGTCGCTGCAAGCTGAAGGATTGCATGCCGACTACATGCCGCCGGAGCGCGCGGCCGACCCGAACATTCAAGACGTGCACCGCGTCGTGCGTTGCGTCAGCCAGCCCGACAAGCTGTGGTGCCAGCATCACAACGGCATTTGGCGCTCGAGCGACAACGCGGCGTCGTGGCAGCGCATCGCCAACGTGCCGGCATCGAGCTTCGGCTTCGCTGTCGCGGTGCATCCGAGCGATGGCGACTGCGCGTGGTTCGCGCCGGCGGCTGCCGATCAGCAGCGCATTCCGATCGACGGCGCATTGATCGTCAACCGCACCCGCGACGGCGGACGCAGCTTCGACACGCTGCGCTCAGGCCTGCCGCGGTCCGATTGCTACGACCTCGTCTACCGCCACGGCCTTGCGGTGGCCGACGACGGCCGCACGCTGTTGATGGGCAGCACGACCGGTGGGCTGTGGGCGAGCGGCGACGCAGGCGACAGCTGGACGACGGTGTTCGCGCATCTGCCGCCGATCTACGCGGTGCGTTTCGGCTGAGCGCTCGCCGATGGCAGCGCTTCGCCCGACTGCCGCAAGCTTCGCGCTCGCCACATCGCTGTTGCTCGCCGCATGCGGGGGTGGCGGCAGCGATTCATTGCCGCCGTCGACCGCGCCGACACCGCTTCCTCTGCCGACAGGTCGAATCAGCGCGGCGTCGCCGATCGCCGCAGGGTGTACCGGCGGCAGCACGACCGGCAGCTTCTTCGTCAATGCCGAGGTCGAGCCGTTCGTCGTAGCCGATCCCACCAACGCGAGCCACCTCGTCGCCACCTGGCAGCAAGACCGTTGGACCGATGGCGGCTCGCGTGCGGTGATCACGGCGACCTCGTTCGACAGCGGTCAAACCTGGACTCGCGTGCTGCAGCCGATGTCGCGTTGCGGCGGCGGCTCGGCGTCCAACGGCGGCGACTACGAGCGCGCCACCGACCCTTGGGTCGACATCGCGCCGGATGGCACGGTCTACGCGATGGCCTTGGCGTTCTCGGGCAATGCCGGTCAGTCGAGCGACAACGCGATGCTCGTCAGCCGCTCGACCGATGGTGGGGTGACCTGGGGCACACCGGCGACGCTGATCCGCGACGGCGCGAACTTCTTCAACGACAAGAATGCGCTGACCGCGGACCCGACCGACAGCCACTACGTTTACGCGGTGTGGGACCGCCTCGCGAACGCGGGCGGCGGGCCGAGCATGATGGCGCGCACGACCGACGGCGGTGCGAGCTGGGAGCCCGCGCGCGCGATCTATTCGCCGGCGACGACCAGCCAGACGCTCGGCAACCGCATCGTCGTGCTCAGCGACGGCACGCTCGTCAACTTCTTCACCCAGATCGATGCCGGAGGCGGCAACGCGAGTGCGCATCTCGATGTGATCCGCTCGAGCGACAAGGGCGCCAACTGGTCGGCGCCGATCCGCATCGCGACCATTCAGTCGGTCGGCGCGAGCGACCCCGACACCGGCATACCGATCCGCGACGCGGCCATCCTCGGCTCGATCGCGGCCGGCCCGGGCAATACGCTGTGGGTGACCTGGCAAGACGCGCGTTTCTCCGGCGGCCAGCGCGATGCGATCGCAGTGTCGCACTCGACCGACGGTGGATTGAGCTGGAGTGCGCCGGTCGCGATCAACCGCAATGCCAGCGTCAGCGCGTTCATCCCGACGGTCCATGTGCGCGCCGATGGCACGGTCGGCGTGACGCACTACGACTTGCGCGACAACACGCCCGACCGCGCGACGCTGCTCGCCGATGCCTGGCTGCTCACGTCGCACGACGGCTCGACCTGGGCCGAGACCTCGGTTTGGGGCCCGTTCGACCTGGCCGGCGCGCCGCGCGTCGACGCCGGCTTGTTCCTCGGCGACTATCAGGGCCTGACCAGCATCGGGACGAGCTTCGTTCCGGTACTCGTGCTGTCGTCCACCGACAGCAGCAATCGCAACGACGTCTACGCGATCAAGTTCGACGGGCTCGCGCTGCACACCCACTCGGCGCGCAGCGCAATGGCCGCGTCGACAGGCGCCTTGTCGCCCGACGAATTGCGCGCGCGCGTGCACGACAACATCGTTCGCACGATGGACCGGCGACTGCCGGGCTGGAGTCGGCGCATGGGGCTCGAGGCGCCGCCCGCGCCCTGATCATTCGACCGTGCCGTCCACGTAGTACCAGTGCCCGTCTTCACGTACGAAGCGGCTCGTCTCATGCAGCCGATGGGCGCGGCCGCCGACCTTGCTGCGGGCGACGAACTCGACGCTCGCATGGTCGGCGTCTTGTTGCACGTGACGGCGAACCTCCAACCCCAACCACTTGAGACCCGGCGGGTCGGCGTCGAGCGCCGCCGGGCGTGTGCTGGAGTGCCAGGTCGCGAGCAGGTAGTCGTGCAAGCCGAGCACGAAGGCGCTGTAGCGCGAACGCATCAAAGCCTCGGCGCTGGGCGCCTGCCGCTGCAGCGGCCCGGCGTGATAGCGGCCGCAGCATGCAGCGTAGGCCCTCCCGCTGCCGCAAGGGCAGGTCGTGTCCAGGTGGTCGGCGTTCACGGCAGACGCAGTTCCCAGGTCTCGCCGACCATGTCGTGGCCGAA
>VBCQ01000087.1 GCA_005882155.1 Betaproteobacteria bacterium | reverse complement strand
GGCCGTCGACCGAAAAGCAGCAGATGCCCACCGTGCCGGCTGACACGCTGGTGATCCACGGCGAGACCGACGATGTCGTGCCGCTCGCGGCAACGCTCGCGTGGGCGAGGCCGCAATCGCTACCGGTCATCGTGTTTCCCGGTGTCGGTCATTTCTTCCATGGCCAGATCACGCTGCTGAAGAACGTCGTCGTGCAGCAATTGCAACGGCCGAAAATCTGAACCCTGGCGCCGCTGCGCGCTCAGAACCTCCTTCTTTTCCATGATGGTCCCTCGATGAAACGACTGTTCGCATTGGCTCTCTCGCTCGCGCTCGCGAGCGCCGCATTCGCTCAAGCACCGCAGCCGCCGGAAATCGGCGCCAAGAGTTTTCTGCTGCTCGACCTCACCAGCAACCAGACGCTCGCCGAGCGCGACGCCGACGCGCCGGCCGACCCGGCATCGCTGACAAAGCTGATGACGGCATACCTCGCGTTCGCCGCGATCCACGACAGTAAGCTCACGCTCTAGCAGATGCTGCCGGTATCCAAGCGCGCCTGGGCCGAGCGCAAGGGCGGCGGCTCGCTGATGTTCATCGACACGACGATGACGCCGACCGTCGAGCAGCTGCTGCGCGGCGTGATCGTGGTCTCGGGCAACGATGCGTCGGTGGCACTGGCCGAAGCGATCGGCGGCACGCTCGACCAGTACGTCGCGATGATGAATCGCCAGGCGCAAGCCTGGGGCCTGAAGAACACGACGTTCAAGAACGTTACCGGCCTCACCGAGGCGGGGCACAAAAGCAGCGCGCGCGACCTGGCGGTGATCGCCGGCCACATCATTCGCGACTACCCGGACTTCTACACCTACTACTCGGTCAAGGACTACAAGTACAACAACATCGCGCAGCCGAATCGCAACCTGCTGTTGCGGCGCGACCCGACGGTCGACGGCATGAAGACCGGCTACACCGAAGCCGCCGGCTATTGCCTGATCGCAAGTGCGCAGCGCGACTTCCCGAACGGCAAGCGGCGCCTGCTCAGCGTGGTGCTGAACACGACGTCGATGGAGGCGCGCGCCAACGAAAGCCAGAAGCTCTTGAACTGGGGCTTCCAGGCGTTCGACGCGCTGCGCCTGTTCGACAGCGGCAAGCCGATGGCGACGGTGCCGGTGTGGAAAGGCGCGACGAAAGAGGCCAAGCTCGGCGCGGCCGGCGCGGTATTCGTCAGCGTTCCCAG
Source organism: Betaproteobacteria bacterium (assembly GCA_005882155.1). Taxonomy (GTDB): domain Bacteria; phylum Pseudomonadota; class Gammaproteobacteria; order Burkholderiales; family Burkholderiaceae_C; genus Albitalea. The sequence goes on along the minus strand of VBCQ01000087.1, from coordinate 10,944 downwards.
AGGCGAAGGCGCTGCGCTGCAGACGCGCATCGAGCGCAGCGACCCGCTGGTCGCGCCGCTCGCCAAAGGCCAGCGTGTCGGCTCGCTGAAGGTCACGACCGCGGCCGGCACGCCGGTTGCCGAGGTGCCGCTGGTGGTGATGGAAGGCGTCGAGCAGGCCGGCATCTTCGGCCGCGCGTGGGACGCCGTTCGCCTGTGGATCAAGTAAGCTGGTGAACTGACTCTGCGGAGGTACGCATGCAGAAGATCCCGGACAGCCTGTGCTACCTGAACGGCGAATTCACGTCGCTGAATCAGGCCAAGGTATCGGTGCTCGACCGCGGGTTCATCTTCGGCGACGGCGTCTACGAGGTCGTGCCGGCGTACGGCCGCAAGCTATTCCGCTTCGACGAGCACATGGCGCGGCTCACCCGCAGCTTGGGCAAGGTGCGCATCGCGAACCCGCATGCGAGCGCCGACTGGCTCGCACTCTGCCGCAAGCTGATCGCGGCGCAGGCGGCGGACGATCAGCTTGTCTACCTGCAAGTGACGCGCGGCGTCGCTTGGCGCGACCATGCGATGCCGACCGACATCGCACCGACTGTATTCATGATGGCTACGCCGATGAAGCCGCCGACGGCTGAGCAGCGCCATCATGGCGTCGCCTGCGTGACGGCGCGCGACTTTCGCTGGGAGCGCGGCGACATCAAGTCGACCTCGCTGCTCGGCAACGTGCTGGCGCGGCAGATGTCGGCCGACCACGGCGCTGCCGAGACGGTGATGTTCCGCGACGGCTTTCTGACCGAAGCGTCGGCGAGCAACGTGTGGGTCGTGCACGAGGGCGCGCTGCTCGGCCCGCCGAAGAGCGAGCATGTGCTCGAAGGCATCCGCTACGAATTGCTGCGCGAGCTGTGCGAGGAAGAAGGCATTGCCTACAACCTGCGTCCGATCGCCGAGGCCGAGGTGCTGGCCGCCGACGAACTGATGCTCAGCTCGGCAACGAAGGAAGTGTTGCCGGTGACGACGCTCGACGGCGATCCGGTCGGCCACGGTGCGCTGCGCGGTAAGCCGGGCCCGGTCTACGCGAGGCTGCACGAGGCCTATCAGCGCGCCAAGGCGACGCAGTCGATTTGAGAAGACCTTGGAAGAAAAGTCGCTGATCGAGTACCCGTCGCTGTTTCCGATCAAGGTGATGGGCGCCAACGTGCCGGGCTTCGCCGAAGCGGTCGCCAGCATCGCGCAACAGTTCGACCCCGGCTTCGACGCGGCGACGATCGCGATGCGGCCGAGCAAGGGCAACAACTACATCGGCCTGACCATCACCATCACCGCGACCAGCCGCGAGCAGCTCGACGAGCTCTACCGCACGCTGTCGACGCATCCCATGGTGAAGATCGTGTTGTGACGGCGCCGCGCATCAAGCATCTCGGCCGCGTCGACTACCTGCCGACGGTCGAGGCGATGCGAGTCTTCACCGAAACGCGCGCGGCGACCGACGCTGACGAGATCTGGATCTGCGAGCACCCGAGCGTCTACACGCAGGGCATCGCCGGGCGCGCAGCGCATGTGCTCGATGCGCGCGGGATCCCGGTCGTTCAGACCAACCGCGGTGGCCAGGTGACGTATCACGGGCCGGGGCAAGTCGTCGCCTATCCACTGGTCGACCTGCGGCGGCTCGGCATCTACGTGAAGGAATACGTCTACCGGCTCGAGCACTGCGTCATCAAGACGCTGGAAGGCTTCGGCGTCACCGGCCATCGCGTCGCTGGTGCGCCCGGCATCTATGTGCGGCTCGACGATCCGTTCGGCCATGCGGCAATCGAGCGAAGCGACGGCGACCCGTTTGCCGGGCTCGGCAAGATCGCGGCACTGGGAATCAAAGTCAGCCGCCACTGCACCTATCACGGTGTGGCGCTGAACGTTTCGATGGACCTGTCACCGTTCGACGGCATCGATCCGTGCGGTTACGTAGGGCTCAAGACAGTCGACTTGGCTACACTTCGGGTTTCCACTGATTTGGCCACGGTGGCGCAGCGTCTGGGAGACCGGCTGGCGTCGCACCTGAGCCAGTGACCGCCCGAGAACCGCCGATGTCGACCGACAACGCCCTTCACACGACGCCCGACGGCGCCGCCTACGACGCCACGGCCAAGCAAAAGGCCCAGGCCAAGACGGCGCGCATCCCGATTAAGGTTGTGGCGGCCGAGACGCTGAAGAAGCCCGACTGGATTCGCGTCAAGGCCGGCTCGCCGACGACACGCTTCTACGAGATCAAGCAGATCCTGCGCGAGCACAAGCTGCACACGGTGTGCGAGGAAGCGTCGTGCCCGAACATCGGCGAGTGCTTCGGCAAGGGCACGGCGACCTTCATGATCATGGGCGACAAGTGCACTCGCCGCTGCCCGTTTTGCGATGTCGGCCACGGCCGGCCCGATCCGCTGGATGTCGACGAGCCGCTCAACCTCGCGAAGACGATCGCCGCGCTGAAGCTCAGGTACGTCGTGATCACGAGCGTCGATCGCGACGACTTGCGCGACGGCGGCGCCGGCCACTTCGTCGAATGCATCCGCCAGGTTCGCGCGCTGAGCCCGGCGACGCGAATCGAAATCCTGACGCCCGATTTCCGCGGCCGCATGGACCGCGCGCTCGAGATCCTGAAGGCCGCGCCGCCCGACGTGATGAACCACAACCTCGAGACCGCGCCGCGTCTGTACAAGCAAGCGCGCCCGGGATCCGACTATGCGTACTCGCTGAGCCTGCTGAAGCGCTTCAAGGCGTTTGCTCCCGGCGTGCCGACCAAGAGCGGCGTGATGGTCGGCCTGGGCGAGACCGACGAGGAAATCCTGCAGGTGATGCGCGACATGCGCGAGCACGACATCGACATGCTGACGATCGGCCAATACCTCGCGCCGAGCGGGCACCACCTGCCGGTGCGCCGCTACGTCCACCCGGACACATTCAAGATGTTCGAGATCGAAGCCGCGAAGATGGGATTCACTCACGCGGCCGTCGGTGCGCTGGTGCGCTCGAGCTACCACGCCGACCAGCAGGCGCATTTGGCGGGGGTGAAGGACGCGATCGCGTCCTGATCAAGCGTCGGCGCGAAGCCTCAGAGCGCCTTCGACAGCTCGAACATCAGCACCGATGGCAGTGCGCTCTCGATCGCGTCGCGGCCGACGCGGGCTGTGCCGATTCCGCTGAAGCCCGACATCTCGAAGCCGGTGCCTTCCTCGATGATCTCGATGAACGGAAACTCCGGAACTTCGCTGCCGATCTCGGTGCGCAATGCCCGCAGCCGCTCGCCGCTCAAGATGCCTTCGACGACGATCGCGTGCGGCAGCCCGTCGCGGCAGAATTCGGCCGCTTCCTCGACCGACGCGACAAGGTCGATGATCAAGCCCATATGGCGGATCGAATCGCGAACGCGCACCCGCATCTCGCGCCGTGACGCGACCACGAGCACATGGCTCCCGGCCAGCGGCTTGGAGTTCGTGCTGGCGGCGAAGCCTTCGTCGAGCTCGATGGTGCTGAGGCCTTCCATCTGGTCGTGCGCGGTGCGCGGAAACTCGAGCGTGACGGCGATGCGGCCATCGCGCACGCTGCGGGTCAGCGGCAGGCCCATTGTCGAGGCGGTCTGGTCGACGAGATGCCAGCTCAGCGAATCGAGGTCGGGCGCCGGCAGCGGTGCGGCTGCGCCGTCGTCGAGCTCGTCGGCCGGGCGATGCGCGAAGCTGCAGGTCAGCCGCGCGCGCGCCGGCCAGGTCTTCACGTCGATGCCGAACTCGATCTGCGACCGAGCATGCACGAGGGCCCAATCGAGCAAGGTGTTGAACAGGCTGAACAGCAGCGACGCATCGACGATGACGTCGGCCGGCTTCAGCAGCGGCTTGAGGGTGATTCCGCGCGCCTCGGTCTCGCGCTGCCGGTAGCTGAGCGCGGTCTTCAGCGTGTCGGCCAAGGGCACGCGCTCATGCGATTGACGCAGCCGCCCGGACGCGTAGCGCGCCAGCTGCTGCGCGATCATGCCGGCGCGGCGTGCGGCTTCGACCTCCTCGCGCAACGCGCGCAAGCTGGCGCGATCGATCTTGCCGCTGCCGATCAGCGCATGGATACGCTCCAGCGCCGCGGTCAGCGGCATCGCGATCTCGCGACCGACGCTGCTGACGAGCTCGCGCCAACGCTCGCCGTCGACCGGGTCGTCCGGCACTGAGGAGGCGCGTGTCGCAGCGCTGCGGTCAAGGTCAGCCATGTCCATGTCGCTTACCCGGTCGACACCGTGGTGTCATGAAGCGAGTGTCGAGTGCGCGGCGACCTTAATCCAGCGTGCGGTTGCAATTTCCCCTGCTCTAGGGGGTAAAGAATTCACGCATCTGGCTGCAATGAAGCAGCGCTCAGCTGATGGCTCCCGTGGCGCGCAGCGCATCGCGTTGCGCCTCGGTCCAGCCGAACTCGCGCAGGACCTCGTCGGTGTGCTCTCCGAGCAGCGGCGGAGCGCGGCGGTACTGGACCGGCGTGGCCGACAGCTTCATCGGGCTGGCAACGAGGCGCACCGAGTCCGCCAACGGATGCGCAACGTCGACGACCATCTCGCGGGCGACGACCTGCGGGTCGTCAAAAACCTCGGCCAGGTTGTTGATCGCGCCGCATGGCACCTTGGCCGCCTCCAGCGCGGCCAGCCAATCGGCTTTGCTGCGCCGGGCCATGACTTCGGCCAGCAGCGGAATCAGCGTGTCGCGCAGGCGCACCCGATCGGCATTGCGCACGAATCGCGGGTCGCGCGCCAGCTCGGCGAGGCCGGCCACTTCGCAGAACTTGGCGAACTGGCTGTCGTTGCCGACCGCCAGGATGATGTGCCCATCGGCGACCTCGAAGACCTGGTACGGAACGATGTTCTGGTGTGCATTGCCGGCGCGCCGCGGCGCCACGCCGGTGGCAAGGTAGTTTGCGCCGAGGTTGGCGAGCATCGCGACCTGCGTGTCGAGCAGCGCCATGTCGATGACCTGGCCTTCACCGCTGCGGTCGCGGTGGCGCAGCGCGCCAAGAATGGCCACCGTCGCGTACAGGCCGGTGAACAGATCGGCCACCGCGACGCCGACCTTTTGCGGGCCGCCGCCAGGTCGATCGTCGCGCTCGCCGGTGATGCTCATCAGGCCGCCGATGCCTTGAATCGCGTAGTCATAGCCGGCACGCTCGCGGTACGGGCCGGTCTGGCCGAAGCCGGTGACCGAGCAATAGACGAGGCGCGGGTTGAGCGCGCACAGCGCGGCGGCATCGAGCCCGTAACGCGCCATGTCGCCGACCTTGAAGTTCTCGATGAACACGTCGCAGGCCTTCGCGAGCTCGCGCACGACTTGCTGGCCCTCGGGCCGGGCGATGTCGATGCCGATCGATCGCTTGTTGCGGTTGGTGCCGAGGTAGTACGCGGCCTCGGCGGTGTCGTGCCCGGCACGATCACGCAGAAACGGTGGGCCCCAGCCGCGGGTGTCGTCGCCTTGGCCGGGTCGCTCGACCTTGATCACGTCGGCACCCAAATCGGCCAGCGTCTGCGTGCACCAGGGTCCGGCGAGGACACGCGACAGGTCGAGCACCCGAACGCCCGACAGGCTCTGGGGCTGCGCGCTCGCGCCGGAATTCGTCGTCATCCGTCGATTGTGGAGCAGCCAACATAATCGAGCGATGCATCCTCGCACTCGATGGCTCGGCACCTCGGCGGCGCTCTGCATGCTCGCTTGCACGCCGGCACTCAACTGGCGCGACGTCCGGCCGCCCGACAGCGGTGTGGCGGCGCTGTTCCCGTGCAAGCCGGACCGTTTTTCGCGCAGTGTGCCGCTGGCCGGTGCGACGGTGCCGATGGTGCTGATGTCGTGCTCCGCCGTGTCGGCAAACTTTGCGCTCGGCTATGCCGAAATGGTCGATCCGACCCGGGCGACGCTCGCGCTGACCGAGCTTCGCGCCGCGGCCACCGGCAACATCAGTGGTCGCATCACCGCGCAGACGCCGCTCGCGATGAACGGCATGACGCCCAATGCACTCGCCGAGCGACTGACGATCGAAGGGCAGCGCGACGATGGTCGAACGATCAGCGAGCAGGCGGCATTTTTCACCAAGGGCCGGCGCGTTTATCAGGCAAGCATCGTCGCCGACAAGATCGATGTCGACGCCGCCAACACCTTTTTCGCCGCTCTCAAGCTCGAGCCATGACGCCGGCCGCTTGACACGCGCGGTCGTCCGCCGAGGGGCTTTGCGCGTTGTGATCAAGGCATCGCACGCCGTCGTCCGTGTGGTTTTTGCGTCGAGACGACGGTGATGTGATGACGCAGCCCGAAAGCCGGGCACCGTAACTGCCGATAATCGTCCACCATGCCGGGACTTCTCATCATTGCCCATGCGCCTCTCGCGTCATCGCTGAAGGCCGTGGCAGGGCACACGTTTCCGGAGTGCGGCGCGCGACTCGAGGCGCTCGACGTGCCGCCGGACATGCCGATCGAAGAGATCGAGTCGCGCGCCCGCGAGTTGCTGGTGCGCGTGCGCAACCCCGAAGCATTGATCTTCACCGACGTATTCGGCGCCACGCCATGCAACGTGGCGCAGCGGCTCGCCAGCAGCGTCGAAGGCTCGCAGGTGAAGGTGGTCGCCGGCGTCAACGTCCCGATGCTGTGGCGTTCGCTGTGCTATGCCGACGAGACGCTCGACATGCTGGTGGCGCGCGCGGTGGCCGGCGCCACGCAAGGCGTCATGCAGGTGGCGACCTCACGCCCGCAGAATCAGGCTTTCAAACCCGGTGCGAATGATCAAAGCCAACATCACCATCAGCAATAAGCTCGGGCTGCACGCCCGGGCCTCGGCCAAGCTGACCAAGCTGGCCAGCAGTTTTCGCAGCGACGTGTTCATGACCCGCAACGGGCGGCGGGTCAATGCCAAAAGCATCATGGGCGTCATGATGCTGGCCGCCGGGATCGGCGCGGAAGTCGAGATCGAGATCGACGGCGAGGACGAGCACACCGCGATGGACGCACTGGTGGCGCTGATCAACGACAAGTTCGGCGAGGGCGAGTAGCTCTCGGTCGTTCAGCCGCCAAGGAAGTGCTTGCGGTAGCGCGGGGGCAGATCGGCGATTCGCATCAGCATCGGCAGATCGGCGGTGTTGAAGTCGGGGTCCCAGGCCGGCGGCCCGAGTACCTTGGCGCCGCAACGCAGGTAGCCTTTGATCAAGGCCGGCGCCTCGACGTTCAAGTCGTTCTGCAGTTCATCGACCGGCAGCGGCAGGCGCGGCCGCACCTGCCATTCGATTGGCGCGAGATGGGTATGGCGCAACTGTTCCCACAGACTCGCAGCCACGTGTCCACCGTCGCGCATGCTGACGCTGGCACAGCCGATCATCGTGTCCAGATCGTTGCGCAGCATGAACTCGGCCAACGCGCCCCACAAGGCGAGGATCGCACCGCCCGAGCGCCACGCGGGGTGGACGCACGAGCGTCCCAGCTCGACCATCCTGGCGCGCAGCGGGCGCAAGCGAGTCAGATCGAACTCGGTTTCGCTGTAGAGCCCGCCGACGCGCCGGGCGGCGGCCGGCGTGAGAACGCGGTACGTGCCGATCACCGGTCCTGGATCGGCATCGAGGCCGACGGCGCGCACCAGCAGATGTTCGCAGTAGGCATCGAACAGGTCGATGTCGTGCCTGGCGGGCGATCCGGGCGGCACCACGAGGCGCGCCCCCATCTCCTCAGCAAACACGAGGTATCTCAGCTGCTGAGCTTGTCGAACATCATCGTCATCGCGAGCCCAAACCACTTCGAAACTCGCGTTGGCGTGGGCGTTTGTGTCGGCGCTCGGCGAGCGCGGGTGAAGTGACCTCCGCGGCGCGGTGGGGACGCGCAAATCGAACAGCGGCATCGTCGGCAAGGGCAAGTCCCTCATGGTGTTCTCCGTGGTAACGCCGTCCATCGTCGCGGGCCAGCGTGACACAGGCGTGAATCGCGAATGACGCCGCCGTGACGCGTCGTCGGCAAGTCACAAAACCCGATGCCGCTGTCGCGTGGCGCTGCTAGCATCGGTGCATGAGCTTTCAGGTCTTCGGTCTGCCGGTGTCTCGCGGCGTCGCGATCGGCCGCGCTGTGCTCGTCGCGTCGAGCCGCGTCGACGTGGCGCACTACTTCATCGACGAGTCTCGCGTGGAGAGCGAAATCGCGCGCATGCGCGCGGCGCGGGATGCGGTGGCCGGCGAGCTGACCGCGCTGAAGCGCGACCTGCATCCCGATGCGCCGGCCGAGCTTCCGGCCTTGCTCGACGTGCACCTGATGCTATTGCACGATGAGGCGCTGACCGGTGCGACCAAGCAGTGGATTCGCGAACGTCACTACAACGCCGAATGGGCCTTGTCGGCGCAACTGGAAGTGCTCGCGCGTCAGTTCGATGAAATGGAGGACGACTACCTGCGCGAGCGCAAGGCCGATCTGGAGCAGGTGGTCGAGCGGCTGTTGAGTGCGATGGCTCGGGGCCCGACCAACTCGTTCGCGCCGGTGCGCGGCGCCGCGCCCGACCCGCGCGATTTCGCCGGCGAGGATCCGCTTGTGCTGATCGCCAACGACATCGCGCCGGCCGACATGCTGCAGTTCAAGCGAAGTGTGTTCACCGGGTTCATCACCGACGTTGGTGGCAAGACCTCGCATACGGCCATCGTTGCTCGCAGCCTGGACATCCCGGCGGTGGTGGGGGCCCGCGAAGCGAGCCGGCTGATCCGGCAAGACGATTGGGTCGTGATCGATGGCGACGCGGGCATCGTGATCGTCAATCCGTCGCCGATCGTGCTGGAGGAATATCGCTTTCGCCAGCGGCAAAGCGAACTCGAGCGCGCGCGCTTGTCCAGACTGCGCCATACCCCGGCAGTCACGCTGGACGGGGAACGCGTCGAGTTGTTGGCGAACATCGAGTTGCCCGGAGACGCGCCGGTGGCGCTCGAATCGGGCGCCGTCGGTGTTGGCCTGTTCCGCAGCGAGTTCTTGTTCATGAACCGTGAAGGCGAACTGCCGGGAGAGGATGAGCAATTCGAGGCCTATCGCGCTGCCGTCGAAGCGATGAAGGGCCTGCCGGTGACGATCCGCACCGTCGACATTGGCGCCGACAAACCGCTGGAGCGAATGACGGTCAACGAGCTGCGCCACGAGCATGCGCTGAATCCGGCGCTCGGACTGCGCGCCATCCGCTGGAGCTTGTCTGAGCCGGGCATGTTCCGCCAGCAACTGCGGGCGATTCTTCGTGCAAGTGCTTACGGAAAAGTGCGTCTGCTAATCCCTATGGTGGCGCATCTCGCCGAGGCGCGACAAACCCTGGACGCACTCGCACGCGCCAAGCAGCAGCTCACCGAAGCGGGCAAACCGTTCAACGACGTCGAGGTCGGCGCGATGGTCGAAGTGCCAGCTGCGGCTCTGCTGCTGCGCAGCTTTCTGCGGCTTTTTGATTTCGTCTCCATCGGCACCAATGATCTGATCCAGTACACGCTGGCCATCGACCGCGCCGACGAGTCTGTCGCTCATCTGTATGACCCTTGGCATCCGGCGGTGCTGAGGTTGATTGCTCAGACGATCGCCGACGCCCGGATCGCTGGCAAGGGAGTCAGCGTGTGCGGCGAGATGGCCGGAGACCCGGCGTTCACCGAAGTGCTGCTCGCAATGGGCCTGCGCAGCTTCTCGATGCATCCCTCGCAAATCGCCACGATCAAGCAGCGCGTCCTGCGCACAGACGCGCACCGATGGGCGGCTCGCCTGGAGCAGGTGCTTCAAGCCGATGATCCGCAATCGGCTTACCTCGACGTTCAACGCATCTTGGCCAACGCGCCCGCCACTCTGCCCGCCGCCGTCCCGGTCTAGCGTAGACGATGACCTTGTGAGGCCCGCGCGAAGTCTGCTATAGTGATCGACTTCGTTGAACACAGGCGGTGACGCATTCGGCGCTAGCGCAGGGTGACTCGGCGAAGAAAAAAGTTAGGCAACGGTTTGACAAAGTCGAGAAAAGCATGTCAGAATCGTTGTCTTCGCTGATAACTGCAAGTTAATCAGCGGAAGGTCGGAAGACCAGCCGAAAGGCAGTGCCGCGAGGCAAGCTCTTTAAAAACTAACAGCCGATAAGCGTGGGCGTTTGAAGGCGAGTGCCAAGAGTCGCAAGACTCAAGGTCTCATGGACCTTAAACGCTCACTGAATTGAATTTTCATGCAAGTGAAGTTCACTTCAATTCTTTGAGTAATTTATCAAGATCGAACTGAAGAGTTTGATCCTGGCTCAGATTGAACGCTGGCGGCATGCCTTACACATGCAAGTCGAACGGCAGCACGGGAGCAATCCTGGTGGCGAGTGGCGAACGGGTGAGTAATACATCGGAACGTGCCCAGTTGTGGGGGATAGCCCGGCGAAAGCCGGATTAATACCGCATACGACCTACGGGTGAAAGCGGGGGATCGCAAGACCTCGCGCAATTGGAGCGGCCGATGTCAGATTAGCTAGTTGGTGGGGTAAAGGCCTACCAAGGCGACGATCTGTAGCTGGTCTGAGAGGACGACCAGCCACACTGGGACTGAGACACGGCCCAGACTCCTACGGGAGGCAGCAGTGGGGAATTTTGGACAATGGGCGCAAGCCTGATCCAGCCATGCCGCGTGCGGGAAGAAGGCCTTCGGGTTGTAAACCGCTTTTGTCAGGGAAGAAACGCTCCGGGCTAATACCTCGGAGTAATGACGGTACCTGAAGAATAAGCACCGGCTAACTACGTGCCAGCAGCCGCGGTAATACGTAGGGTGCAAGCGTTAATCGGAATTACTGGGCGTAAAGCGTGCGCAGGCGGCTTTGCAAGACAGATGTGAAATCCCCGGGCTTAACCTGGGAACTGCATTTGTGACTGCATGGCTGGAGTGCGGCAGAGGGGGATGGAATTCCGCGTGTAGCAGTGAAATGCGTAGATATGCGGAGGAACAC
>VBCQ01000415.1 GCA_005882155.1 Betaproteobacteria bacterium | reverse complement strand
CGCCACATCCAGGTAGTTGATTGTCTTTGGAGCGGGGATTGCGCTGCTCGCTTCACCGAGGCGGCCAAGGATGACCCGTGCCGGACCCTGTGACTGGAAATGCTCAGCGCCAAGATAACGTGCTTCGGGTTCGATGCTCTCCATCTCCGGAGGAAGGGGCGCGCAGCCCGACCGCTAGCCACAGGTTGCCGCAATCTTGGTCGGGTCAAGAGGCACGCCGTCCAACAGCGTCGTTAGTGCTGCTGCATCGAACGACTTCATCTTGTCGGCAGCGGGGAACCCGGCGCGCGTCGCGATCGCAGCGGCATCGATCTGCGCCTGGGCAGCGCTCTTGACCGAACCCGCCTGTGTCAGCACCAAACGCATCTTGGCCTGCGCTACGTCCACGGCGTTAGCGGCATTCACCGTCTCCGCCGCGTTGCCTTGCACCACGCTGAGCTCCGAGGTCTTTGTGCCGAGGTTGCCAGCCGCCTGCTTCAATTGCGAAGAACACGTCGCGAAAGGCTCGCCCGGTGGGGCCAGCTTGAGCTTGGTCGCGACAGCCGACTTGAAGGCTGCCCCCACTGCCGCGGCGGGCAAAGCACTTCGCTGATCCGCCGCTGCGCCCTTTTGCAGCTCGTCGAATCTCTTAGCTACCAAGCCGGCCTGCAGGTCGGCATGCTGCAGCACAGCGTCAACGATGTTGGCTGCGCCGACCAAGGCGATTCCCAATCCACCCGGCACTGCTCCGGGCTGGCCGGAACTGACGATCAGCGACGGCACGTTGCCGCCAGCAATCGACAACAACTTGTCCAGACTGCCGTCCTTTTGGAGCTCGGTGACGGACTTGGCATTCAATTCCTGAAGGGCTCGCGCACTGGTCATCGCGCGCGCGGCCATGCGCATCCCCGGTGATTCGACTTCCTTGATCGAATCCTGGGCCTCGATCAGCCCCGAGAGTGCCGAGCAGTTGCCGTCGATGACGATGGCGTCGTTGATGGCCGCTTCCATTGAGTACTCGTCGATGCCTTTGCCCTGGCGGGCATCAACGAGTTCCTGCTTCAAGCGGTTTTGTCGCAACTCGATAGCCTGCACGATCACATGCGCTGCAAGATTGCTGAAATAGCTCTGGTTGTATTCGGCCTGCAGGCCGCTGAAGATGCCGGCGGTGCCGGCCAGGTTGCGCGACGCAGTTGCGCCCGGAAGAATCGCACCGAGCACGCCAGCCACCGTCGTCAGGGAGCCAAGCCCGAAGTTCACGTCGGTCTGTTGTCGCCGCAGAAAGGTCTTGAAAACGTTGCAGCGCGATGTCGACACGGCCAAGATTTTGTCCTGCACGCCATTTCGCTGCAGCCGCTTTTCTTCGGGCGTGTGCGGGCTGCTTCGGAACCAGGCCAGCACCAAGTCATATTGGCGTCCATAGTTCACCTTGGCGTCAGGGCTGTCCCAAGTCTGCATTCCGCTCGCCGTGGACTCGTGGCGCGGGTCGATCATCTCGAGCAGGTTCACCTGCTCGAAAGTGTTGCGCCGGATCACCGGGAAACTGCTGTGTCGGTCGACCGACATGTACTGCTCGCTCGCCTCGGCGCTGGACAGTTCGTTGAATGAAGCGCGCCACGAAGCGCATCCAACAACCAACGGGAGAGGCAACAACATCGCCAAATAGCATTGAGAGCGCAGCCGCATGGTTCCTCCGTGCATTGTTGATAGGGCCGGGACCGCACCCAAGGCGAGCGGCAGGGTAAGCGCGATTGGCGCGAGAAGCATCCTCTTCATTGTTGATTGCGAGTAGCGGAGGTGGCCGAGCGCGTGGGCTACAGCTCCGCAAGCACGTTGCACAATCCGCGTTCCGCAGCCAGGAGAAGCGCATGAGCAACCGTCTCGAAGTCACCGAAAAGATCGTCGCCACCAAGGTGGCCAAGGGCCTGAAGTGGTCCGATGTGGCCGCCAAGGTCGGCCAGAGCAAGGAGTGGGTCACCGCGGCCTGCCTGGGCCAGATGACCTTCACCGCCGAGCAGGCCGCCGTGGTGGAATGCGCGCCACCGTCGATCCGTCGGGCAGTGTCACCGGGCCGCCCTTTGCTTCGCGATCGACGAGGCTCGCGACGAATGCGCTCGGGTTGTTGGCGATCTTCGCCAGCTCTTCGCGCGCGGCGACAGCGCCGCGCACGTTGTCAGCCGACCAGCCGCGCTCGAGTGCAGCAACGTAGCCGGGAAGATGCTGCTCGGTGGGGCGAACGAGTTTCATCGTGGATCTCCACCGCGATGCTTCTCGAGCATCGTCGCAATGAACGACGACCACACCTCGTTCGGCGTCCACAAACCGTGCATCAGCTCGAACGCACGCGCGTCATCCCAGCCTTGCTTGATGACGCGATAGAGGCCGAGAAACGCCGACACGCGGATGTTGGCGGCGCAATGGACCCAGATCTTCTCGCCGCGGCGCGCATCCATCGCGGAGAAGAACGCCAGCAGATCGGCTTCGGTCGGAGCCGCGAACTGCACCGGGATGTGCACGTAGTCGAGGCCGAGCGACTCGACGCTCGCGCGCTCGTCGGGCAAGGAGTAGCGCGGATCGTCGTGCAGTGCGAGGTTGATGATGGTCGTGAAGCCGGCTGCGGCGACGCTGGCGAGCTGCGCCACCGAAGGCTGACCCGAGGTGCCGAGCGCCTCGTCGACCGCGCGGTAGTTGTAGATGCTGGACAGTGCGGTGTCGACCATGGGTCGAGAGTCTACGTTGGACTCACGTCACCCCGATCCGAGCCAACACCTGCGCGACGATTCGATCGCAATTCGCCCCGCCGAACTCGTAGAGGTCGCGCTCGGCGATATCGATCTCCTGCGCAAGAGACTCGCGCAGCAGGCTGCGGGCGCGGAAATGGCGTGTGCGAACCGTCGCCTCGGCAATGCCCAGACATTGCGCGGTCTCCTCGACGCTCATTTCTTCGACGGCGCGCAGCACGAAGACTATTCGGAAAGCCTCGGGCAGCGCGTCGAGCTTGCGCTCGAGCAGCGCGCGCATTTCAGAGCGGACGAAGGCCTTGTCGGGCGACCCGGCGTCGCTCGATTCGCTCATCTGAATCTCCCGCTCGACATCGCTGTCGAGCGCCACGATCGGCATGACGTTGTGGCGGCGCGCCTGTCGGCGCAGACGGCTGAAGCACTCGTTGAGGACCAGCCGCGACAGCCAAGTCGACAGCGACGCGTCACCCCGAAATTCGCCGATGGCCCGATGCGCCGAGAGGTAGGCCTCCTGCAGCGCGTCTTCGGCTTCGGCGTCATCGCGTAGTGTCGAACGCGCGAGGCGAAAGAGTCGCCGGTTGTGCTGCCGCATCAATTGCTCGAATGCCGAGCGGTCGCCGGACGCGATGCGTCGCGCGAGGCCCGCATCGTCGCCGCGCTCGGGCTGCAGGAGCGAAGGAACGGGCACTGTCATAAGCGGCTCATCATCGGCTCAATCGACAATCAGCGTTCCCTTCATGGTCGGGTGGTAGGCGCAGACATACGCTGTCGTGCCCTTTCGTGTCGCTGTACGAGACCACGAGCCACCCGCAGGAATGTTGCGCGAGTCGAAGGACTTGTCGCTGGCTGTCACGGTGTGCGGCACAAGGTCCTTGTTGACCCAGACGACCTTGTCGCCGCGCCTCACATGCAGCGTCGCCGGGCTGAAGCTCATGCCTTCGATGGTCACGGTGTGCGTGCGTTGCTCACCGAAAGCGGAGCTGCTTGCCAGCACCGCGATGCCGCAGAACGCGAATGCGGCAACGCCGGGCAGCGACAGCATTACTTGCCCATCGAGGCTTGCATGCTCTTCGCGTGCTCGAGGTGAGCGACGAACGCCGGCCGCACCTTCACCATCAAGGCTTTCAGCTCTTCGTTCTTCGCGTTCGGAATCAAGGTCTTGTCGAGCGCATCGAGCACCGCTTGGTGGTACGCGACCTCGTGGTCGACATAGGCGCGGTCGAACGCGCTGCCTTTGAGCTTCTTCAGGTTCGCGATGTTCTCG
>VBCQ01000088.1:3299-4738 GCA_005882155.1 Betaproteobacteria bacterium | reverse complement strand
TGGCCTCGGCCAGCGCCACGTGCTCGCCAAAGAACTGCAGCTTACATGCTTGATGCGCCCGTTGCAGCTCTTCGAGGAAGCGCCGCCTGAACAGCCGCGAGAGCACTCGCACGGACAGGAAGAACCCCGGCCTGCAGGCCAGCCAACGCGTGCCGTCGGGCGCGAGTCCGCCACCGGGAACGATGCCATGCACATGCGGGTGATGCGTCAGCGCCGAACCCCAGGTGTGCAACACCAGCGTGGCGCCGATGCGCGCCCCGAGGTGCTTCGGGTCAGCGGCGATGGTGAGTAGTGTCTCGGCCGCCACGTCGAACAACAAGCCATAGACCACGGCCTTGTTCTGGTACGCGAAGTCGGCAATCGGCGCCGGCAGCGTGAACACCACGTGGTAATACTCGACCGGCAATAGATCAGCTTGGCGTGCGTCGAGCCAGCGCTTGGCCGCACTGCTCTGGCACTTCGGGCAATGCCGGTTGCGGCAGGAGTTATAGGTGATCTGGTCGGCGCCGCAGCCTTCGCAGCGCAGCACGTGTCCACCCAGCGCCGCGCTGCGGCACTGTTCGATGGCCGACATGACTTTGAGCTGCGCCAGGCTGAGGTGGCCGCGCTGGACGTGACGCCAGGCGGGACCGAAAGTGCGGAAGATGTCGGCGAGCTCCAGAGCGGGCCGCCCCACGGGCGGCCTATTCGGTGTCTGGCTTGTCCAGTGGGCTGATCACGCTGCGCAGCAGATCGGTGGCCACCTGCGCATACAAGGACGTGGTCTCCAGCTTCTTGTGGCCCAGCAGCACCTGGATCACGCGGATGTCGACCTTCTGCTCCAGCAGGTGGGTGGCAAAGCTGTGGCGCAGCGTGTGGGGCGTCACGCGCTTGTCGATCTTGGCCGCATCGGCGGCAAAGTGGACAGCGCGGTTGAGCTGACGCGCGCTCAGCGAGTCCATCGGATCGAGGCCCGGGAAGAGCCAGCCGCCGCTGAGGATCTTGCCCTGGGCGTGACCCAGGCGCCACCAGGCACGCAGTCGTTCCAGCAGCACCGGGCTGAGCATGGCGTAGCGGTCCTTGCGGCCCTTGCCTTGCTCGACGCGAAGCGTCATGCGCTGGCTGTCGATGTCGGTGACCTTCAGCGCAACGACTTCGCTGACGCGCAAGCCCGCGCCGTAGGCCACCGACAGCGCTGCCTGGTGCTTGAGGTTCGGCGCCGCGGCGATCAGCCGTGCCGCCTCCTCGCGGCTCAAGACCACCGGCAGCGTACGCGGCACGCGCACGTGCTGCATCTTGGCCATCAACTCGGGTTGGCTGAGGGTGATATCGAAGAAGAACTTCAGCCCCGTGATGGTGGCGTTGATCGTCACCGGCCCGGTGCCGGTGTCCACCAAGTGAAGCTGGAAGCGGCGTAGGTCTTCGACGGTGGCGGTGTCAGGTGAGCGCCCGAGGAAGGC
>VBCQ01000088.1:0-3175 GCA_005882155.1 Betaproteobacteria bacterium | reverse complement strand
TATCTGGCAAGGAGATGGGGAATTCCGTCTCAGCCACCTTGAGCGCACGCAGCTGAACACGCCGGTACCTGCCGGTCACGAACAGCGCTGCCCGGCCATTTGCTGTCTTCGGGGAACGACAGCTTCCGTGCTACACCGTTCGTACTGCTCGTCCTCCATGCGCTTGCGCTGGCGGTGTGAGTATCGCTTCAGCCAAGGAGGCATGTATGGCGACATTCGTGGTGGTTCATGGTGCGTGGTCCGCAGCTTGGGCCTCGAAGAAGATGCGTTCCTTGCTGCGTGTGCGCGGACATGAGTTGTTCACGCCTACGCACACCGGACTGGGCGAGCGCGCGCGCCCCGAGATCGGTGCTCAAAGAATGAAGTCGGTATTGATGAACTTGGATCGGTGGTCGCGCACGATGGCGCCGAGCAGCGTCTTGCTGGCTTCGGTCTGCTTGGCGGCGACCATCGAGCGGATGGAGAAGGCGCGCAATGCGTCGGCCACCGACAGCGTCCCTTCGGCCGAATCCTTGCGCCCGGCGAACGGAAAGACGTCCGGACCGCGCTGACACTGGCAGTTGATGTTGACGCGGCACACCTGGTTGACCAGGGGATCGACCAACGCGCCGATCTGTTGCGGATTCGAGCCGAAGATGCTCACCTGTTGGCCGTGGTCGGACGTGATGACGTATTGCAGCGCGGGCTCGACGTCGTCGAAGGGCATCACCGGAATGATCGGGCCGAACTGCTCTTCGCGGTACAGCTTCATGCCTTCTTGCACCGGGTAGACCACCGCCGGATAGAACAAGGTCTGGCAGAACGCTCCGCCACCTTCATTGATGACGCGTGCTCCCTTGGCTTTGGCGTCGTCGATGGCCTCTGTCATGTACGCGGTGCGGTGCAGCCCAGGCAGCGGGGTGATGCTCACTCCCGGCTCCCAGGGCATGCCCACCTTCAGCTTGCCGAGCTCCTCGGTGAAGCGGCGCAGGAAAACTTCGGCGATCGAGCGGTGCACGATCAACATCTTCAATGCCGTGCAGCGTTGGCCGTTGAATGACAGCGTGCCCAGCAGGCACTCCTTGACGGTCAATTCGATGTCCGCATCGGGCAGGATGATGGCCGCGTTCTTGGCGTCGAGTCCGAGGATCGCGCGCAGGCGATGCGATTTCGGGTGCTGCTTCTTGAGGTGGTCGGCCACCTTGCTCGACCCGATCAGCGCCAGCACGTTGACCTTGCCGGTTGCCAGCATGCGCGGCACGACCACTGCCCCCGGTGCATAGACGGTGTTGATCACGCCTGGCGGGAAGGCGCTGCGGAACGCGTCGAGCAAGGGGTAGAACAGCAAGGTGCCGTACTGCGGCGGCTTGAACACCACGGTGTTGCCCATCAGCAGCGCGGGGATCAGGGTGGCGAAGGTCTCGTTGAGCGGGTAGTTGTACGGGCCCATGCACAGCACGACCCCGAGCGGCGTGCGGCGGATCTGGCCGATGGTGCCCTCAGCGATCTCGAAACGCGAGCTGCTGTTGTCGAGTTCCTTCAGCGCGGCGATGGTCGCCACGATGTATTCGACGGTGCGGTCGAACTCCTTCTGCGAATCGGCCAAGCTCTTGCCGATTTCCCACATGATCAGGCGCACGATCAGCTCGCGTTGCGCGACCATCTGTTTGACGAAATCGTGCATGCAGGCAATCCGCCCGGCCACCGGCATCGTCGGCCACGCGCCGCGGCCGTTGTCATAGGCGGCGACGGCGGCGTCCAGCGCGGCGTCGCTTTGCGCCTCACCCATCACGGGGTAGCTGCCGATCTCGATCTGGAGCACGGTGCCGTCGGGCTGCCGCGCGCAGATCGGCGAGAGCACAGTCTTGCACTCGCCGTCCCAGGCCCTGAACTCGCCGCCGACCAGGTAGGTGCGCTGGTGGATCGGCGACACCAGGCGGTGCTCCTGCGGAATTTCACTTGCGGCGGGAAACCGTTGTCTCAGGCTCTCGGAAGTTGTCATCGTCATCGTCATTTCCTTTGCTTTGTCGTGTGTTGCCGTCACTGTTCTTCGGGCCATGAGCAGCCGTCGCGCGCAACGAGCGCGCTCGCGGCCGCGGGGCCCCAGGTGCCGGCGGGATAGGGGCGCGGGCCGCCGGAGATGTCGTTGTCGCGCTCCCAGGTTCGCAAGATCGGCTCGACCCAGCGCCATGCCTGTTCCTGCTCGTCGCTGCGCACGAACAGGTTCAAGCGTCCGGCAATCGCCTCCAGCAGCAAGCGCTCGTAGCCGCCCACACGGTTCTCGGAGAAGGCCTTGTCGAAGTCGAGATCGAGCGACACCGGGGACAGCGCTTCGGACTGGCCCGATCCCTTGGCCGCCAGCAAGTGCAACTCCAAGCCGTCCTCGGGTTGCAGCTTGATGACCAGTTTGTTCGGCGTGTTCGAGCCCGGGAAAATGCTGTGCGGCGTGGGGCGGAAGTTCACCACGATCTGCGCCTCGTAGGCGGCCAGGCGCTTGCCGGTTCTCAGGTAGAACGGCACACCGGCCCAGCGCCAGTTCTGCACCTCGGTGCGCAGCGCGACGAAGGTCTCGATAGTGCTGTCAGGCGGCACCTTGGTCTCTTCGAGGTAGCCCGGCGCCGGTTTGCCATCGACCGTGCCGCGGCGATACTGGCCGCGCACCACGTCGCGCAGCACACTCTCCTCGGTGAACGGCTTGAGTGAGTGCAGTACCTTCAGCTTCTCGTCGCGAATCGCGCCGGCATCGTTGCGCGAAGGCGGCTCCATCGCGATCATCGTCAACAGTTGCAGGGCATGGTTCTGGATCATGTCGCGCAGTGCGCCGGTGCGATCGTAGAAGTCGCCGCGCGTGCCCACGCCCAATTGCTCGGCCAGCGTGATCTGGATGTTGGCGATGCTTTCGCGGCGCCACAGCGGCTCGAACAGCGCATTGCCGAAGCGCAGCGCCATCAGGTTCTGCACCGCAGACTTGCCCAGGTAGTGGTCGATGCGAAACGCCTGCGTTTCGCTGAACACCGAACCCACCACACGATTGATTTCCTGCGCGCTTTGCAGATCGTGGCCGAGCGGCTTCTCGAGCACCACGCGCACGCGCGGCCCGTTCAGGCCGACGCTGCCGAGCTGCTTGCAGATCTGCGGGAACAAGTGCGGGCTGGTCGCGAGGTAGAGCACCACCGTGTCGGCCGGACCGTCGCTG
>VBCQ01000414.1 GCA_005882155.1 Betaproteobacteria bacterium | reverse complement strand
CGTGCAGCGCGAGGATGTCGGCGATCGCGCGATTCAACGGCGTCGCCACGCCCTTCTGTTTGCCGAGCTCGACGACGGCGCCGGCGAGCCAGCGCACTTCGAGCGGGTTGCCGCGCTCGAGATCGTGGTGCATCGACGAGGTCATGTCGTAGGCGACGTCATCGGCGAGCTTCAGCCGCATCTCGGCGAAATCCTCCGGCACATTCACGCCGTGCGCGCGACCGACCGCAACGACCTCGCGCATCACGTCGAGGAAGAAGCCGCGCGTCTGCGCGTTCTCGCGAATCGGGCCGATCGGCTTGCGTATCGTCGTCGTCGCGCCCGACAACGCGTCGAGGAAAACGAACTTCTGCCAGATCTCGCGCAGGATGTCTTCCGACAACTCGGCCTTGATGCCGCCGGCAAGGCAAGCATCGAGAAAGGCCTGGCCGCGCGCCGAGCGCGAGCCGTCGAACTCGCCGAACAGCAAGCGCTGCATCGTCCCGGTCTGGCGGATGACACCCGGGCTCTCGATGGTCGCAGCGACGTAGCCGACGCCGCCCATCACCGCTGCGTCGCCATACGCAGCGCGCAGCGCCTGATCCTTCAGCACGCCGTTCTGGAACGAGACGATCGCGGTATGCGCGTCGACGATGGGACGCATCTGCTCGAGTGCGGCCTCGGTGTCCCACAGCTTGACGCACAGCATCACCAGATCGACTTTGCCGATGGCGCTTGCATCGTCAGTCGCATTGACACGCGGCACATGCAGCGGCTCGGGGCCGACGACGCGCAGGCCGTTGTCGCGCAAGGCCTGCAGGTGCTTGCCTCGCGCGATGAAATGAACCTCGGCGCCACCGATGCACAAACGTGCTCCGAAGTACCCGCCCAAGCCGCCGGCGCCCATCACCGCAATTCGCATGCTCTGCTCCTCGTGAGTTGATTCAGTATCGTCGCCGCGACGCGCGATGCAAAATCGCCCGACCATCGCTGTGCGGAGGTCTTGCCATGCACCAGCCCACCGATCTCACCGATCGCATCGGCGTCAAAGCGGTTCGCCCGCTGAGCGAAGTCCTGACCCGGCAACGCCTGCCGTATTTCGTCGGCATCTCGGGCGAGACGGTCGGGTCGCGCGGGCTGTCGATGCACCTGGTCGTGATTCCGCCCGGGGCCAAATCAGAGGCACATTCGCATCGCGGGTACGAGACCGGCATCTATGTTCTCGAAGGACGGGTTCAGACGCGCTATGGGGCGCGCCTGGAATCGACGGTCATCAGCGAAGCCGGCGACTTCCTCTTCATTCCGCCCGATGTTCCGCACGAGGCGACGAACCTGAGCGCGACAGAACCGGCACGCGCCATCGTGGCGCGCAACGATCCGGCGGAGCAGGACAACGTCGTGCCTTACGGCGAAAGTTCGCGTTGACGCTTCGTCAACACCACATGCATCGCGTTCGCGCTGCCGACATGCTCGGTGCATTCGAAACCCAGCGCATGCAGGTCGATGCCCGTGAGCAACGCTTCGCCTGAGCCGAGCAAGGCCGGCGTGAGGGCGAGATGCATCTCGTCGACCAAGCCGGCGCGCAGGTATTGCCGCACCGTCGCGACACCACCGCCCACGCGCACATCCTGATCGCCTGCGGCCTGTCGCGCGCGCGCGAGCGCGGCGTGAATGCCGTCGGTGACGAAGTGAAAAATCGTGCCGCCTTCCATCACGATGGTCTCGCGCGGGTGGTGCGTCAGCACGAAGACCGGCACGTGGTACGGCGGGTTGCTGCCCCACCAGCCCTTCCACGCGTCGTCGGGCCACGGACCGCGCACCGGGCCGAACATGTTGCGGCCGAGGATCCACGCGCCGACGTTGGCGAATCCGCGCGCCGCGAAGTCTTCGTCAGCGCCGATCGCGCCGCCGCTGCCGCCGAGCACCATGCGCTGGATGGTGCGAGTCGTGAAGGCCCATTCCATCAGTGCCATGCCGCCGACGCCGAGCGGGTTGTCGAGGCCTTGGTTCGCTCCGGCGCTGTAGCCGTCGATCGAGACGCTGAAGCTGCTGACCTTGAGCTTGGACATCGTTGGGTTCTCCGGGTGTTTGCGAAATCGATCGGCTGTTATAGACCGATCAGTCCGCAGCGCAACCCCTCGTGCACGGCCTCGGCCCTCGTCGCCGCGCCGACCTTCGCGAGGATCTGCGCGACGTGGTACTTCGCGGTGTGTGCCGAGATGCCGAGCACACCGCCGATCTCGCGGTTCGACAGCCCTTTGCCGAGCAGCTCGAAGACCTCGAGCTCGCGCGGCGTCAGCGGCTCGTGCTCGGGTGGATCTCGGACATCCCCAAGCCACGGCGACTCGCGCACCGACAGGCCCTCGAGCACAGCGGCGACGGCTGCGCGCAGCCGCGGCGCGCTCGCATCTGCCGCGAGCTGCGCACTCGCGCCCTGCGCGCCGCGCACGACGAGCTCGTCGCCGGCCAGCACCCACGCATCGGCGTCGTCTTCGTTGCGGCCGATTCGCACGTCGCAGTCAGCCATGTCGCGCAATGCTGCGGCCAGGCCCTCGGCCAAGAGCGGCGAAGCACTGACGACGACGATGCGCGGCATGCGGTTCCTAGTGGCAATGCGACCTCGGTCGCTCGACGACCTCGAGCGACAGCTCGTGCCCCTGCCCGCCGCGCGACACCAGCACGCGCACCTGCGAGCCGACTTGCAGCAGCTCGCGCAACTCGTGCAGGCTTGCCACCGGCTCGCCGCCGACCTTCACGATGACGTCGCCGACTTGCAGCCCGGCGCGGGCCGCGGGGCCGTCGCTGGCCAATGAGCTGACGAGCAGGCCGTCGACGGCCGAGCCGTCGAGCGTCGCGCGCACCGGCTGCGCGGCGATGCCGAGATAGCCTTGCTGCACGCGGCCATGCGCGAGCAACTGCTCGAGCACGCGATCGACGGTGGCAACAGGCAACACGACGCCATGGTGACGCGAGAACGAAGGGCTTGCGATACCAAGGACTTGTCCCGACGCGTCGGCCACCGGCGCGCCTTCGAAGCCCGGGTAGAGCCCGCCGTCGAGTTGGATCAGCCGGTCAACCCTGCCCCCGCGCCAGGTGCGCCATTCGCCGGCCGCCGCGCCCACGTGGCCGAAGCTCGCCTGCGTCAAGCCCGAAGGCTTGCGGCCGACGGCGAAGACAAAGTCGCCGACGCGCGGCGCCGCAGCGGCCGCACGTTCGGCCACCGGCATCGCGCCGCTCGCGAAGGTGACGCAAGCGAGGTCGGTGCCGCCGTCGATCCCGCGCAGCTCGCCTTGCACCTGCTCGCCATCGGGCAACACGAGCGACACGCTGCTCGCACGCCACAGCGCCGATGCATTGCCGACCACGACGCCGTTGCGCCACAGCACGCCCGAGCTGCCATGGCGACGCGTGGCGATGCCGACCACGGACGCGGCGAGGCGCTCGACCGAGTCGGGCAAATCAGGGGGAGACGAGGGAGTGTTCATGATGCAGACCGCTGGGTGATACGAAGATGCCATCGTGCATGCGGGCGTCGCTGCGCACCCCGCCCGATCGGAGAGGTGCGCCTGCCCGTTCGGGCAGGCATCGAAAGACGCCGCCCTCACTTTGCGGCAGACTGTGCCGACCCTCCGCTTCCATTGCGATGCCATGCAAGCCGCCTACTACGAAGCCACCGGTCCCGCCGCTGAGGTCTTGCGCATCGGCGAATTGCCCGACCCGCTGCCGGGTCCCGGCGAAGTCCGCGTGCGATTGCATTGCTCGGGCGTGAACCCGTCGGACGTGAAGTCGCGCGGCGGGCTGCGCAGCCGCACGATGCCGTTTCCGCGCGTCGTGCCGCACAGTGACGGCGCGGGCGTCATCGACCGCGTCGGCGATGGCGTGCCGGCGTCGCGAATCGGAGAACGCGTGTGGATCTGGAATGGCGCATGGGGTCGAGCGCATGGCACCGCGGCGCAATACATCGCGCTGCCGTCGCGCCAGGCCGTGGCGTTGCCCGATGGCGTGAGCTTCGAGGCCGGCGCGTGCTTCGGCATACCGGCGCTGACCGCGCTGCATGCCGTGCAGTGCCAGGGCGGCGTGGCGGGCCAGTCGGTGCTCGTGGCCGGTGGTGCCGGGGCCGTCGGCCACTACGCTGTGCAGTTCGCGCGTCGGCTCGGTGCAGCTCGAGTCATCGCGACCGTGAGCAGCGACGACAAGGCGCGCCTCGCCCGCGACGCCGGCGCGCACGCAACGATCGACTATCGCGGTGAAGACATCGCCGAGCGGCTGCGTTCGCTCACCGAGGGGCGAGGCGTCGACCGCGTGATCGAGGTCGATGTCGCGGCCAACGGCATGCTCGATGCCGAGCTGCTGCGGCCGGGCGGCCGACTCGTCGTCTACGGCAGCGGCGCGGGCGAGTTCAAGCTGCCGTTCTTGCCGCTGATCGCCAAGGGCCTCTCGCTGCATTTCTTCATCGTCTACAACTTGAGCGACGACGATCGCGCTCAGGCACAGGCGACGCTGACGCAATGGCTCGAGCAAGGTCGGCTGATCCACAACATCGCCGAGCGCTTGCCGCTGTCGCGCATCGTCGAGGCGCATGAGCGTGTCGAGTCCGGTCGGCTCATGGGCAATCTGGTGCTCGCGCTGGACTGAGCGCATGAACCTCACCGACCTCTCCGCCGACGCGCTCTCGCGCGCGATCCGCACGCGTGAGGTCTCGTGTCGCGAGGTAATGCAAGCCACGCTCGTGCGCATCGACGCAGTGAACCCCGCGCACAACGCCATCGTCAGCCGCGTCGACGACGAGGTACTTCTGCGCCAGGCCGACGAGCGCGATGCGCAATTGGCCGCGGCGCTGGCGCGCTCGGGCACAGGCGAGGTCGGCTGGATGCACGGCATGCCGCAGGCGATCAAAGACATGGCGGCGACGGCCGGCATCCGCACGACGCTCGGCTCGCCGTTGCTGCGCGACTTCGTGCCGACCCAAGACAACCTGATGGTGCAGCGGATGAAAGCCGCCGGCTGCATCGTGATCGGCAAAACGAATACGCCCGAGTTCGGGCTCGGCTCGCACACCTTCAACACCGTGTTCGGCACCACGCTGAACGCCTACGGCCGCGGCAAGTCCGCGGGCGGCAGCAGCGGCGGCGCGGCGGTGGCGCTGGCGCTGCGTATGCTGTCGGTCGCCGACGGCGGTGATTTCATGGGCAGCCTGCGCAACCCTGCCGCATGGAACAACGTGTTCGGCTTTCGCCCAAGCCAAGGCCGCGTGCCGATGTGGCCGGCTGCCGATGCGTGGGTCACGCAGTTGAGCACCGAGGGGCCGATGGGGCGCACGGTGCGCGATGTCGCTCGTCTGCTCGAGGTGCAGGCGGGCTATGACCCACGAGCGCCCCTGTCGATCGCCGGCGCGTCGCCACGCTTTGCCGATGGGCTCGATGGCTTCGACGCGAAAGGTACGCGCATCGCGTGGCTCGGCGACCTCGACGGCCATCTGCCGATGGAGCCCGGCATCCTCGACGTGTGCGAGCTTGGACTGCGTCGCTTCGAGTCGCTCGGCTGCGCGGTCGAGCCGACCGCACTCGGCACGCCGCCCGATCGCATCTGGCAAGCGTGGCTCGTGTGGCGTCGCTGGCTGGTCGCTGCGCGCGTCGCGCCGTTTCTGCAGAGGCCGGAGAACCGCGCGCTCATCAAGCCCGAAGCGCTATGGGAATACGACCAAGGCCAAGGACTGACAGGACCTCAGGTGCTGGCCGCAAGCGCGCAGCGAACGGCGTTCTACCACCACCTGCTCGGCCTGTTCGAGCGCCACGATTTTCTCGCGCTGCCGACCGCGCAAGTGTGGCCCTTCGATGCCGCGCAGCGATGGCCCGAGCAGATCGCCAGCCGCCGGATGGACACCTACCATCGCTGGATGGAAGTGGTGATCTACGCGACCTTCGCCGGCTTGCCGTGCATCAGCGTGCCGGTGGGCTTCGATGCGCGCGGCCTGCCGATGGGAATGCAACTCATCGGTCGTCCGCATGCCGACTTGGGCGTCCTGCGCTTGGCCCACGCCTACGAGGCGGTGGCCGCGGACGTGTTGAACGTGCGTCCGCCGAGTTAAGAACCTATCCGTGAATAAGACGGCCCTGCGTTGCGACTACAAAGCGATGGATGCAAGGCGCGGGCCGACGTCCAGGCTTTACGCCTGGACTAGGCCCGCAACGCCGCAGACGCGCTTTGTAGTTGCAACCCTTCGGGCCGGTGCCAAATCGGGCGCAGGCGGGTGTTGCAAGCCGCTTGTGGTGCTAAGCACCACGGCGCGTCTTGCGCCTACGCCTGCGCCCGATTTGGCACCGGCGCAGGGCCGTCTTATTCACGGATAGGTTCTAAGTCGCGACTGCGGCGGGAACGCCCATTGCCAGCGCGCCCCGGGAACGCGGCTTGCACGTCTTCGAGCATGAGCATGACCACCCTCTACGCGAGCACCGAACCGACGCGTGCGGAAGTCGATGCCCTGCCCGGCGCCACGATCCTCGAGTTCGGCGCGCCCTGGTGCGGCGTCTGCAGGGCGGCTCAGCCGGCGCTTGCCGCCGCGCTCGCCGATCATCCGCACGTGCGTCACCTGAAGATCGAAGACGGCCCCGGCCGGCCACTCGGACGCTCGTTTCGCGTGAAGCTGTGGCCCACGCTGATCCTGCTGCGCGACGGCCGGGAGCTCGAGCGCCTGGTGCGGCCTGAACAAGCACGGCAGGCCGCATCCGCATCGGCATCTCCGGCTGGCGCTACGAGCCGTGGCGCGGCGTGTTCTATCCCGACAAGCTGCCGCAGCACAGCGAGCTGAAATACGCGTCGCGGATGTTGCCGACGATCGAGATCAACGGCTCGTTCTATTCGCTGCAAAGCCCGGCTTACTACGCCGAGTGGCACGACGACACGCCCGACGATTTCGTGTTCGCGGTGAAGGCGCCGAAGTACATCACGCACATGCGGCGCTTGAAGGAAATCGAAACGCCGCTCGCCAACTTCTTCGCCAACGGCGTGTTCGAGCTGAAGGCGAAGCTCGGACCGATCCTTTGGCAGTTCCCGCCGCAGATGCCGTTCAAGCCGGAGCGCTTCGAGGCCTTCTTTGCGCAGCTGCCGCGCGACACCGACGCGGCGGCCGAGATCGCGGCGCGCCACGATCATCGCGTCGAAGGCCGCATGAGCTTGCAGCCGGACGCGAATCGGCCGCTGCGTCACGCGATCGAGATCCGCCACGCGAGCTTTGTCGACCCCGCGTTCATCGCGCTGCTGCGCCGCTATCGCATCGCACTCGTCGTCGCCGACACCGCAGGCAAATGGCCGCTGCTCGAAGACCTTACATCCGACTTCGTCTACCTGCGTCTGCATGGCGACAAGGAGCTCTACGCAAGCGGCTACAGCGACGAAGCACTGACGCGCTGGGCCGAGCGCATCCGCACTTGGAGCGAAGGCGCACAGGTGAGCGATGCGCGGCTCGCGTCATCGAGAGCCGCGCCGAAACGCGCGAAGCGCGACATCTACTGCTACTTCGACAACGACGTGAAAGTCCACGCGCCTTACGACGCCGCGACGCTGATGCGCAAGCTCGGCATCGCGAGTCCACTCGGCGCCAAAGGCCAGCCGGTCTGGCCCGCAGGCTGGAAGACGCCGGTGATCCGCAGCGGCGGCGAGGGCTTCGGCATCTCCAAAAAGCAACCTTAGACGCCACCGACAGTCTCGGCCGCTGGACCCACACCAACGGGCAGCAGACGGTTTGGGTGACCACGGCAAAACGCCAACGCCTGGAACTCAACGAAGCCCGAACCTCAGGGATCGTCCGTTGTCGCCAACCCCTGAATTAGGGGGGTTGCGCAAAAAACGCGAGATGCCCCTGCTGACGGCGACGCTCAAACAGAGCAGCATCCGCTCTCACCCGGAAGCCGTCCATACGCACGCCACACTCATGGCAAGCGTAGGTTTCACATTCACCGAGGGCCAACCCTTCCACTTCACAAGACCCGGGCGTTGCGTCGACGGCTGCGCGCCCAATTCAGGAGACAGGAGAGAAACGTGATATCGAACCACACTCGAGTGACTCGCTTGATACGCCAACTGGTGCTTGGCGGCGTCGCTGCGCTGCTGGCTGCTGGCAACGCCGTTGCGGCCAACGATCGATTCAAGGCCACCGCCCCCGACATGGGCGCCGGCGAAGGTAGCGAATTGCGAACACCATTACAGTTCGAGGAGGAGGCTGCGAACAACCCCTTGCGCGGTAGGCAGATTCTGTTCTCGCGCTGCAGGCGCGCACCATTCACCAACCCGAACCTGTATTCCCCGCTCGCAGCCCCCGAGCATGACGCCATCGTCGGCGATACGTCATTCGCATTCGCTGACGGCTCGACCTGCTTCAACCCGCAGAACGAGCAGAACATCGTCGTCAATCCGGCCAACGCAAATCACATCGTCACTTCGGCCAACGAGTACCGCTACGACGGACATGCCGTCTACGTCTCGACCGACCGCGGCGTCACCTGGACCAATGTGACGCTGCCGGGCTGGACCGGCGCGACCGGCGGTGCCGGCATCTTCGCCCACCTCGATTCATGCGGTGACCCGGTGCTCGCGTTCAGCCCCGACGGCAGCCGTTTGTATTACGCCGGCCTGGTCTGCAACTTCGATAAGTTCCCGCGCCAGATCTCCGGTGTGGCAGTGGCCGCGTCGCTCGACGGCGGAGCTCACTGGGACGCACCAGTGATGGTCAGCTCGACTGCCAGCGGCGACTTCTTCCAGGACAAGGAATGGATCGGCGTTGGCAACGACGGCACGGTCTTTCTGACGTGGACGCGCTTCTACCAGGGGGCGCGCGGCCTCGGCTACCTGCGCTCGCCGATCGTGATGGCGAGCTCGAAGACCGGCGGCAAGTCATGGTCGTCGGTCAAGCAAGTCTCAGACGATGCCCATCCGTTCAACCAGGGCTCGCAGGTCGCCATGGCGCCCGACGGCACGCTGTATGTCGCCTATGAAGGCGCGACGCCGGCGAGCGGCTACAACCACGACGCGCTGATCGTCGCCCGCTCGGTCGACGGCGGCAAGAACTTCAGCAACACCGAGGTCGCACGCGCCTTCGACGACATCGACTGCTATCCGATCCAGCTGCCCGGC
>VBCQ01000413.1 GCA_005882155.1 Betaproteobacteria bacterium | reverse complement strand
GCAGTGCAGCGCATGTCGGTCGCGGGGCAGGAGCCGCATGCGATCACCTTCAACGGCCTCGGCCTGGGCCTCGGGCTCACGGTGGTGCGCGAGCTGGTCGAGGCGCATGGCGGCAGCGTGTTGGCAAGCAGCCGCGGCGCCGGGCTCGGCAGCAAGTTCGTGGTCACGCTGCCGATCGCCGCTGACGCGCACCCCCAAGCTTGAACCCTTGTACTCGCCCTTCCACGAGCGCAAAGTGCCGGGTTCACCCGATCCTTCGTTCACCACGAGGAGGCGCCATGAATCTGTCTGTATCTCGTCTTTCGTTGCTCGTTGCGCTCGCCTTGTCCGTCCCGGCCCAGGCGCACGACACGGACACGCCGTCCGGCCCGCTCGGCAAGGTGTCGTTTCCCACCAGTTGCGAGCCGAAGGTGCAGCCGGCGTTCGAGCGCGCCGTGGCGATGCTGCATTCGTTCTGGTTCTCGGCCGGCGAAGCGGCGTTTCGCGACGTGCTCAAGGCCGATCCGCAATGTGCGATCGCCACCTGGGGCATCGCCTCACTGCTGATGTCCAATCCGCTCGCCGGACAGGGCGCTTCGCCCAAGGGCGCTGAGCAGGCGCAGGCCGCGATCGACGAGGGCCGGCGCATCGGCGCCAAGACCGAGCGTGAGCGCGCCTACATCGACGCCGTCGCCGCTTACTACCAGGACTTCGCCACGCGTCCCGAGAAGGAGCGCCAGGCCGCACGGGCCAAGGCTTACGAGGCGCTGGCGCAACGTTACCCCGACGACGACGAAGCGCAGATCTTCTCCGCGCTCTACACCGCCGGCACGCAGACCCAGGCCGACCAGACCTACGCGGCCTACCTGAAGGCGGCCGCGGTGCTGGAAGCCCAGTTCAAGAAGTATCCCGATCACCCGGGCGTCGCGCACTACCTCATCCACAGCTACGACGCACCGCCGATCGCCGACAAGGGCCTGGTCGCCGCACGCCGTTATGCGGGCATCGCGCCGGCCGCGCCGCATGCCTTGCACATGCCGTCGCACATCTTCACGCGGGTCGGTTCGTGGCAGGAGTCCGCGGCCACCAACGTGCGCTCGAGGGACGTCGCCAAGGCAGGCGGCGAAGCGGACGAAGCCTTCCACGCGACCGACTACATGGTCTATGCCTACCTGCAACTGGCGCGCGACGCCGAGGCGCGCCGATCGATCGACGACATCATGAAGGTGGGTGGCATCAGCACGCGCTTCGTCGCGCCTTACGCGATCGCGGCGATGCCGGCGCGTTATGCCTTCGAGCGCGGCGCGTGGGCAGAAGCGGCCAAGCTGCAGCCGACCAACAGCACGTATCCGTTCGTCGAATCGATCACCTACTTCGCACGCAGCATCGGGTCGGCGCGCAGCGGCGACCTGCCTGCCGCGCGCAAGGATGCCGAGCAACTCGAAGGCTTCCACAAGGCACTGCTGGCCGCGAAGAACAACTACTGGGCCACCGAAGTCGAAATCCAGCGACTCGCCGCGGCGGGATGGATCGCGCTCGGCGACGGCAACTCCGACGAGGCGCTCAAGTTGATGCGCGGGGCCGCCGACCTCGAGGACCGCAACGAGAAGCACATCGTCACGCCGGGTCGTCTCGTTCCGGCGCGCGAGCTGCTGGGCGAGATGCTGCTGCAGCTCAAGCAGCCCGAGGCCGCGCTGAAGGAGTTCGAGCTCTCGCAGCAGCGTGAGCCCAACCGCTTCCGCAACTACCTGGGTTCGGCGCGCGCCGCCGAGATGGCGGGCGATCGCGTCAAGGCGGCGGCCTACTACCAGAAGCTGACGACGCTCGCCAAGGATGCCGACACGCCGCGGCCCGAACTGGCGACCGCGAAGGCCTTCGCCCAACGATGAGCCGGTTCGTCGCGCTGATTTGCGTGAGCCTGTTGTGCGCCGCGATCGGGGTGCTCGCCCCGATCGCAGCGGCCGATCCCTACGAGGCCGACCCCGACCTCGCCGCGCGCGACGACGACTACGCCGCGGGCAAGCGCGCGACCGAGAAGAAGGACTGGGCCGAAGCCGTGCGCCGGTTCAAGCGCGCGGAGATCCGACATCCCGACCATGCCGACCTGCAAAACATCCTCGGCTTTTCCTACCGCAACCTGAAGCAGTACGAGCTCGCGCTGACGCATTACCGGCGCGCCATCGAGCTCGATCCACGCCACCGCGGCGCCCACGAGTACATCGGCGAGACCTACCTTCTGATCGGTGACCTGGCGGGCGCGCAGCGACACCTGGCGGCGCTGAAGGAAATCTGCCTGCTGCCGTGCGAGGAGTTGAACGACCTCGACCGCGCGATCGCGGCGTACCGAGCCCGCAGATAGTCGTTGC
>VBCQ01000412.1 GCA_005882155.1 Betaproteobacteria bacterium | reverse complement strand
GCAAGCTCGCGGCCGACCCCAGCGCTTACCGCAAGCTCGGCGACGTGTGGATCGAGGGCGATCACTTGTGCTCGGCTTACTTGCAGCGCGGCGGTGCTGCATCGCAAGCGGTGATCACGCAAGCGGCGTGGGACAGCGCCGCGCTGCGCCGGTTGGCGAGTCGCGCTGCGGCGGTCGCGGTGGTACCGCAAACCGTGATGGCAAGCCTCAGCAGTCTCGAATCGGCGCCGCAAATTGGATTCACCGTGCCGTGGACCGGCAACGGATCGCTCGCGCCGATGCAGGCCAGTGTCGTGCTCGATCGACTGCAGGACGCGGGCAATGTCGGCACCATCCTGCGCAGCGCCTCGGCTTTCGGCTTCACGCAGGTCATCGCCTTGAAGGGAACGGCAGCGCTGTGGTCACCCAAGGTGCTGCGCGCCGCGATGGGGGCGCACTTCGGCTTGCACTGGTGGCCACCAGCTCGCATGCGGCGCAATGGCTCAATGCCGTGACGCTGCCGTCACCTTGCGCCTGGTTGTTCGGGCACGAAGGGCAGGGCGTCGACGAGGCATTGCTGGCGCGCTGCGCACTGACCGTGCGCATCCCGCAGCCAGGCGGCGAAGAGTCGCTCAACGTGGCGAGCGCGGCAGCGGTGTGCCTTTACGAATCGATGCGCCAGCGCTGAAAGTGGAATGCACGTCATCCCGGCGTACGCCGGGATCCATCGTGCCGCAGCGATGAGCTATGAGTGACTTTCTTTCGGCGCAAAGACCCCAGCCGTCAGTTGACGACCACGGTCCTCAACCGCGCCAACCGCTCGCTCAGAAAGCTCGCCATCTCCGGCGTCAGGCTCGACGATCCCTCCGCTCGGCGATACGCCTCGGCGGCATCCGCCTGCTTGCCCACGCCCTCGAGCGCCACACCCGCACCCAGCAGCCAACGCACGTTGGAAGGGTCCGAGCGCAGCGCGATGAGGTAGTGCTGCACCGCTTCGTCATGGCGCTGCGCGCGCAGCAGCAGCGCGCCCAGCAGCGCGTGGTATTGCGGCTCGTCGCGCGCCGCGGCACGGCCAGCTTCGAGCAGCGCAATGGCGCCGTTGCTGTCGCCGCTTTCGACCTTCAGTCGCGCCAGCGCGAGTGTGAAGTCCGACTGCTCGGGGTGCAGGCGCTGCCCTTCGACGAGCAGGGCACGTGCTTCATCGGCGCGGCCGCTGTCCATCTGCAGGCGGATCAGCATCAGGCGCGCCTGCATGTCGAGCGGGTTGGCGGCCAGCGCACGTTGCAGCGCAACCTTGGCCTCTTCGAGGTGGCCTTGCTGATCGAATGCGAGCGCCTCGGCCAGCAGGTTGGCCGACAGCTGCGACGGGCTGTAGGTCTTGACGCTGGTGGCCTTGGGCTCAGCGTGGGAGGCAACGGTGGCGGCCGCAGTCCGGCTCGCTGACGCCGGCTTCACTGCAGGGGCAGCCGCGGCGCGCTTGATGTCCGCTGTCGACACCGCCACGGTCTTTGCAGGCGCGGGCGTGGCCATCGGGCTTGGCGAAACCGGCGGCGCTTTGCTAGCGACCACCGGCACGGGCGGCGCAGCCACCACCACCACGTTTTTCGTCGCGCGCTGCT
Organism: Betaproteobacteria bacterium; assembly: GCA_005882155.1. Classification (GTDB taxonomy): domain Bacteria; phylum Pseudomonadota; class Gammaproteobacteria; order Burkholderiales; family Burkholderiaceae_C; genus Albitalea. The sequence goes on along the minus strand of VBCQ01000412.1, from coordinate 1,917 downwards.
GCATCCACCAGGCACCCGCTGCCGACACCACCACCAGGCCGCTCAGCACGATCATGGTGCTGCGACTCACATGCCAAGGCGACGTGGGTTTGATGGAGCGAATCGCATCGCCGCCCACTGCTTCGCCGCCTGGCCGGCCGTTGCGCTTGTCCAGGTCCTGCAGCATGGTGTTGATGATGCTCATACGGTTCTCATGAATTGCACGATCAGCAGGGCCAGCACGAGCATCGCGAGGCCCGCCAGGGCCACGTGTTGCACCGGCCTGCGCAGCGACGCGGTGTCGGCGATGGCTTCTTTCATTTCGAGCCAGCCCACGCGCTTCTTGCCGCGGCCGTAGGAACACATCAGCGCCTTGTGCGCCACGATGTTGATCAGGCGCGGGAAGCCGCGCGTGCGCCACTTCAGCATCCACAAAGCCGCCGACGAAAACACGCGCTCGCCGTCATAGCCGCCGACCGCCATGCGGTGATTCACATAGCGAACCAGCTCGGGCCCGGTCAAGGGACCGAGGTGATAGTCGAAGGTGATGCGCTGCTTCAGCTGACGGATCGACGGGTGGTTGAGCTTCTCGTCCAGCTCCGGCTGACCGAAGATCACCACCTGCACGAGCTTGCGCTTTTCGGTTTCGAGATTGGTGAGCAGCCGCAGCGCCTCGAGCGTCTCGATCGGCATGGCCTGCACTTCGTCCAGGCACACGAGCACCCGTTTGTCTTCGAGCGCGAGCTTCAGCAGCCGTTGGCTCAGCGCCTTGAGCAGCAGATGCTGCTGCTGCATCTCGGGTGCGTCGGCGAGCGTGGCCGTGTCGGCCCCCAGCTCTTCGGCGAGCTCGAGCAGCAGGCCATGCGGCGTCAGACAAGGGTTGGGGATGTAAGCGGTCTGGAAGTCGCTGCCGACGCTCTGCAGCAGCTGACGGCACAGCAGCGTCTTGCCGGTGCCAACCTCGCCGGTGATCTTGATGAAGCCCTCACCGGCGCGCGTGGCCACGAGCAGCGTATTGAGCGCCTGCTGAGAAGTCTGCGACGAGAAGAAGAAGCTCGTGTCCGGCGTGATGCCGAACGGGAACTCATTCAAATGAAAGTGCTTCAGGTACATGTTCGACCTCAGTTGGGTCTGCTGCCTTGTGCGGACTCGTTCATGCGGTCGATGCGCCGGCCGGTGGCCGCAATGTCGTCGGCCCAATCGGAGTCCATCTTGACCACGGTGGGCTTGATGAGGATGACCAGCTCGCGCTTGGTCGAAGCCTGCTCGCCCTTGCGGAACAAGGCGCCCGCGACCGGCACGTCGCCCAGGCCGGGAATGGCGGCGCGCCGGTTGTCGGTACTCTCGGTCATCAGGCCGCCGATGACCACCATCAAGCCGTCCGGCGTCTTCACCACGCTGTCGGTCTCGTTCACGCTGTTGATGGCGAGCGGCACCGAAGGCGACCCCGCCGCCGTGGACGACGCCTTCTGCTTTTCGGTGATCGAATTCACCAGGGCATGCACGTGCAGAGTCACGCGATCACGCTCATCGATCTGCGGCGTCACGTCGAGCGAGATGCCAGAGAAGAAGGGCTGGTAGGTGATCGTGGGCGGCACCGCCACAGCGGCTGCGGAAGAGATCGTCGTGTTGCCGGGTGCGATGTTGGTGATGAACGGCTCTTCGACGCCGACCTTGATCACCGCTTTCTGGTTGTTCAGCGTGGCGATGCGCGGGCTCGACAGCACATGCACGGAGCCATGCGTTTCGAGAAAGCTGATGAGGGCGGCGAACTGCGAGCCTTGCAGCGCCACGCCGAGGCCGGCGGAGAAGGCAGTGCGGGTGGCGCTATCGAGCAACTGCGCGCCGAGCAGGTCTGCCATCGAAGCACCGTTCGGAACCTGGCCCCGGAAGCTGGTGCCGGGCGACCCGACCAGGTTGGGGTCGGCGCCGACCCCT
>VBCQ01000090.1 GCA_005882155.1 Betaproteobacteria bacterium | reverse complement strand
TTTGCTGCGCGCGGTGGTCACGTAGTCGAGGCGGATGACGTCGAGCACCGCCGAGCGCACATAGCGCGTCCAGCTCGCGCCCTGGAACAAGCCGAGCACGAGCACCGGCATGATGGCTTGCTTGAGGTGCTCCCACCACCACTGCCAGCCGGTCGCGCTGATGTCGGCGCGGAAGACGAAAGGCAGCCAGTCGAGCTTGATCGAGAACAGCAGGATCAAGAGCAGCCCGGTGAAGAAAGTCGGCAGCGAGAAGCCGACAAACGCGAGCGTGCTCGCGATGCGGTCGAACAGCGAATACGGCTTGGCGGCCGAATAGATTCCGACCGGCAGCGCGATCATCAGCGCGAGGACTTGCGATGCGCCGATGACGGCGAGCGTCACCGGCACGCGCTGCCAGATCAGCGTATCGACGTCGACGCGGCTGATGAACGAGAAGCCCCAGTCGCCTTTGAACATCGCGGCGAGCCAATGGAAGTAGCGCTGCCAGATCGGGTCGTCGAGGCCGAACTGAAGCCGCAGGTTCGCGCGGACTTCGGCTGGCACATTGGGGTTGGTCGCCAGTTCCTCGAACGGGTCGCCCGGCGCGAGCGCGAGCACGGTGAACAGCACCACGCTGATGCCGAGCAAGCTCGGCAGCGCGATCAGCAGGCGCCGCAGGAGGTAGTGGCCCACGCTCGAGTCTTTATGGTCGACATGTTCCAGATCCCGTTCGGGCTGAGCTTGTCGAAGCCCTTCGACAGGCTCAGGGCGAACGGGTTATTTCCAATCAGTGCGAACGGGCGTGTTCGTGTTCTCACCCCGCAAATCAAACCTCGCCGCGATACCAATCCTGCAGCGCTGAGAAATCCAGATCCCAGCCCGACAGGCTCGACACCAGCTTCAAGTTGGCGCCTCTCACGCGCGGCCGGCTGATCAGCGGGACGATCACGTTGCTGCTCACCACCAGGTCGTTCATCTTGATGTACAAGGCCGCGCGCTTGACTGGATCGAGCTCCGATTGCGCGGCCTTGAAAGCCTTGTCGTACTCGTCGTTGACCCAGCGGGTGATATTGCGGCCCTGCCATTTGTTCGCCTTCTGCGAGACCTCCCACGAGGTGTACTGGTCCATGAAGCGCTCGGCATCGGGCTGCGTCATCGTCGTCGTGTACATCTGCATGTCGGCCCAGAACTTTCCGTAGGTGTCGGGGTTCGCGACGTCGGACGAGAAGAACACCGACGCGGTGACGGACTTCAGCTCGAGGTCGATGCCGGCCTTCTGACAGGCCTGCTTGACGACCGCTTGTTCCTTCTGACGCGTGCCGTTGATCGAGGTTTGATATACGAACTTCATCTTCTTGCCGCCCTTTTCGCGGATGCCGTCGGCACCGCGCTTCCAGCCGGCCGCGTCGAGCAGCTGATTCGCCTTGTCGACGTTGAACTCCCACTTCGTGTTCTGCGAGCGGAAGCGCGCCGGTGCGTTGAGGAAATTGCTCGTCGCGTTGCCGGTGCGACCGTAGATGAACTCCTGGATGCTCTGCCGATCCGCCAGCAGCGACATCGCCTGGCGAACCAGCGCGTCGCTGAATGCAAAGTGCTTGCTCTTGACGCTGGCGCGCTCGCCGTCGACTTCGGTCCACGGGTCGGTCGGGTTGAGCTGGATGAACTCGATGTCGCCGCCGGCCACGATGTGCGCCTTGCCCTTGCCGCCGGCCTCCATGCGCTTGAGCACTTCGTCTTCGACCTGCAGGTTCCACGCATAGTCGTATTCGCCGGTCTGCAGCACCGCACGCGCTGCCGATGTGGCATCGCCGCCGCCCTTCATCTCGATGCTGTCGAAGAACGGCCGGTTCGGCATGTGATAGTTCTTGTTGATCTCGCCGCGCACGACATCGCCCGGCTTGAAATCGACGAACTTGTACGGGCCGGTGCCCACCGGCTTCAAGTTGGTCGGTGCCTCGCGCGACTTGGCGCCGCTGTATGCGCCGAATAGATGCTTCGGAATCACCATGCCCTCTGCCGCGCAGAACGCGGTGGCCCAGAACGGTGTGGGCTTCTCGAACGTGAGGCGGATCGTGTGCGAGTCGATCTTGTCGATCTTGGTGACAGGCGTGAACACGCCCGAGGTCACCGCCGCCGTCGCCGGATCGCGCGCGAATTCCCAGGTGAAGATGCAGTCGTCGGCGGTGAACGGCTGGCCGTCGTGCCAGCTCACGCCCTTCTTGAGCTTCCAGACGACCGTCTTGCCGTCGGCCGACAGGCCGCCGTTCTCGCGTGTCGGGATTTCGGCAGCGAGGATCGGGACCAGGTTGGCGTCGTTGTCCCATACCGCGAGCGGCTCGTAGAAGATGCGCGAGCCTTCCTGGTCCTTGGTGCCGTTCGCAAAGTGCGGCTGAAGCAAGGTGGCGCCCTGCCACCACAGCACCCTCAATGCGCCGCCGCCGCCGCGCTTGGTCGGCTTGTAGTTCGTTACCGGCTGCGCCTGGGCGACGCCGGCGTGCATCAACATCATCGAGGCCATCGGCGCGGTGAGGCCGAGGCCGACCATCTGCTGGATGAAACTGCGACGGGGCAGCTCGCCCGAACGCACGTTGTCGATCAGTGCACGCAATTCACGCTCTTGCATCACGATTCTCCTCGGTGGGTTGTCGGGAGCGGGACGCGTCGTCCCGCGGCTCACTTCATGCTATCGATTGGCGTTGAAGTTCATATTCGGGTCGGACCCGAGACTTGCCCCGGTCGAGCGACCATCGCAACGGTGCGGTAGCGCACCACGACCGCGTCGTTATCGGCAAAGGCATCGAACACATCGTTCACGCGCTGTGCGGCAAGCGCACCGGCGGCGCTGTCGCGCTCGGGCATGTACGAGCGGGAGAACGCGAGGCTCTGCAGCGCAATTCGGCTCAGCCGGTGCTCGTGCGGCAGGTCGAATTTGTGCGCCGGCTCGCCGCCGAAAAACACCGGCACTTGCGAGCGATCCTCGTGCGCGAGCAGCGCGCCACGCCTGGCACCACCGAACTCGGCGAACACTTCGTCCAAGGCCGCGTGAAGCGGATCGGAGAGCACGCGGTCGTTCCAGATCAATGCGACTTGCCCATGCGGCTTCAAGATGCGCAGGCATTCGCGCCGCGCCGCGTCGACCTCGAACCAGTGGAAGGCCTGCGCTGCAGTCACGAGATCGATCGATTGCTCCCGCAGCGTCGTCGCCTCGGCCGTGCCTTCGACGCTGCGGTAGCCGATGTGGTGCTGCAGCATCGAATCGGCCGCGGCGCGCATCGCCGCGTTGGGCTCGACGGCATGGACCGGGTGGCCACGCAGCAAGAGCCCGTGCGCCAGGAGTCCGGTGCCGGCTCCGAGATCGGCGACCGTCGCGGCCGGCGGCAGCGCGCCGATTTCGGCGAGCCGATCGAACAGCGCGGCCGGATAGTCGGGCCGCGCGGCGACGTAGTCGGCGACCTTCGACGAGAACGCCGCACGCACGCCGCCGGCGTCGGCATAGAGACTGCGCAGATGAGCGCCGGTGTCGATGTTCGTAGTCATGTGCTGGTCTCTCTCCCTCTCCCAGAGGGAGAGGGGATGAAATCACTTCGTGCCCAGGCCCATCTGCTTCGCCACTTCCGTGTACACCTTGGTCCGCTCCTTCATGAACCCATCCATCCGATCGAGCCCGATGTTCACGAGCTCGAAGCCGCTCTTGGCGGCGAGCTCCTTCATCTCCGGGTCAGCGTTCAGCGCAGCCCACAAGTCCGACAAGCGCTTGCGCAGTTCGGGCGGAGTCGACTTCGGCACACCGATGCCGCGGTAGGCGCCGTCGACCCAGTCGACACCGAGCTCCTTGAACGTCGGCACGTCGGGCAGCAGCGGATGCCGCGCGTCCATCGCCACTGCGATCGCGCGTACCTTGGCCTTGTTGCTGATGGCGAACGGCGTGTAGCTCATGCCCGCGTCGACATGGCTGCCCATCACCGCCATCGCCATGTCGCCGGTGCCCTTGAACGGCACGTAGATCGTCTTGATGCCGAACAGCTGGTTCAGCCGCTCGTGTGCCGCATGGTTGGCCGAGTTCAGGCCCGAGCCGCCGATGTTGAGCTTGCCGGGCTGCTCCTTCGCGGCCTTCAAGAAATCGGCGAAGGTCTTCAGCGGGCTGGTGTCGGCGACGACGAGCGCATCGGGCGTGTAGTGGTACCAGTAGACCGGCGTGATGTCGTCGGTCTTGTAGTGCACGTTGCCTTCGAGCGGCTGCAGCACGATGTGCGGCAGGTTCACGCCGACGATGTTGACGCCGTCACCGGGCAGCGTGTTGATCTGACCCCACGCCAGAGCGCCGCCGGCGCCGGCCTTGTACTGGATCACCGTCTCGATGGCCGGGCATTTTTTCTTCAGCACGAGCTGCTGGTGACGCGCCGACAAGTCCGACTCGCCGCCCGGCGGAAACGCTTGCCAGTACATGACGTTCTTGTCCGGACACGGCTGCGCCACCGTGAGCGGCGTCGCCATTGCGGCCATTGCGACAGAGGCGGCGGCGAGCAGCATGCGAGTCATGGGGGTCTCCTGCACGGTGTGCTTCACATGCTCGCACCGAGCGCTTGCGCGCGCCAGCGCCAAGGTCATTGCGGCGCTGCGGCGCCGTTTGCACCGGTGTTTCGCTACGCTGCCATGCATGGTCCAGCTGAACGTCGCGGTCTACGGCGCCATTGCTGCCAATGTGGCGATCGCCGTCACCAAGTCAGTGGTGGCCAGCATCACGGGCAGCGCGGCGATGCTCGCCGAGGCGATTCACTCGGGCGTCGACACCTTCAACGGCGTGCTGCTGCTGGTGGGCCGCAGGCGCAGCCGGCGGCCGGCGACGCCGGAGCATCCGTTCGGCCATGGCAAGGAGCTGTACTTCTGGGGTCTGATCGTCGCCGTGCTGATCTTCGGCCTCGGCGGCGGCCTGTCGATTTACGAAGGCGCGCAGCGCATTCGACACCCGCTGCCGCTGCACGACCCGACCTGGAACTACGTCGTTCTCGCCGCCGCGGGCCTCTTCGAAGGTGCGAGCTTCAGCGTCGCGCTGCGCCAATTTCTGCGCGAGGCGGGCAACACGCCGTTCTGGATGGCGCTGCACCGAAGCAAGGACCCGACGATCTACACCGTACTCGCCGAAGATGCCGCAGCGCTCATTGGTCTGGTCGTCGCCGGCATCGGCATCTATCTGAGCCATCGATTCGACATGCCGGTACTCGACGGCGCCGCGTCGCTCGTGATCGGCCTGTTGCTCGCTGGCGTGGCGGTGCTGCTGATTCATGAGTCCCGCGGCCTGCTGATCGGCGAAGGCCTGCGACCCGAGACCGCGCAGGCGATTCGCAGCATTGCGCTCGCGCAAGCCCATGTGCGAGACGTCGGCCGCGTGCTGTCGATGTACGTCGGGCCCGACGAAGTGCTGGTCACTGTGGACCTCGATTTCGACGACGGCACCTCCGCCGTCGACGCGGCGGCAGACATCGCCAGCGTCGAGCGACAGGTGCGCGAGCGCTATCCGATGATCAGGCGCTTGTTCATCGAGGCTGGCGCGGTGGCACCCGAGCAGCGCTGGAGTCGGCCCGACACGACGCAGACGCAGAGCCGCTAGCCCAATCCCGTTCGATCTGAGCCTGTCGAAAGGCAGCTCGGTGAGCCAGCAAGGGCTTCGACAAGCTCAGCCCGAACGGGGATGGGGTGGTCAGGCCAGTTGGCAGCAAGATCATTGCCTCCCGCCTGGGGAAACCCCTCGATTGACGCCGCACCGGGTCGTCCCGGATGATGAATTGGCCTGACCACTTGGCCACGAATCCGCCATCGCGCCATGCCCATCCAGACCATCGAAACCCGCCGCCTGTACCGCCACATCGCCGACCAGGTCACGCGCCTGATCGACAGCGGCGACTTTCGCGTCGGCTCACGGCTGCCGGCCGAGCGCGAGCTGGCCGAGAAGCTCGGCGTGAGCCGGCCGTCGGTGCGCGAGGCCTTGATCGCGCTCGAGGTCGAAGGCGTCGTCGAAGTGCGCGGCGGCTCGGGCGTGTTCGTGCAACGGCGCCGGCCGGCGCGCCGCGACGCGCACCATGCCGACACGCCGGCACCCGGCCCGTTCGACCTGATTCGCGCGCGCTGGATCATCGAGTCCGAAGCGGCGTTCCTCGCGGCGAGCAACGCCACGCCCGACCATTTGCAGCGGCTCAAGGAAGCGCTCGACGTGATGCGCAGCGAGAACACGCACAGCCCCGAGTCGCTCGCCGCCGACGAGCGCTTTCACTTGTGCATCGCTGAGGCGAGCGGCAACAGCGCGCTATTGATCGTTGTGCAGCAGCTGTGGGAGATGCGCACCGGAGCGCTGTACATGAAGCTCGAGTCGCACTTCCTCGGCGAGACGATCTGGGGGCAGGCCGTCGTCGAGCATGGCGAGCTGCTGCAGGCGATCGCGTCGCGCGACCCGCCGGCCGCGCGCAAGGCGATGCGCAAGCACATGAAGAACGCCGAGATCCGTTTCGCTTCCGGCTGGAAGCCCTCCAAATGAAGGTCAATGCCTCGATGACAGACACGATCACCGCGCCCATCGCAGGCGCGATCGATGAATCGAGCGAGCATGTGTTCAATGCCGCGGGTGAGTTCGAGATCCACGACGAGACGATCGACCTCAGCCGCTATCGCTTCGAGGACTGGCTGGCGCTCGCCCTGTTTTGGCTGCTCGGCGTCACGGTCTTCTATCAGTTCTTCACCCGCTACGCGCTCAACGACTCCGCCGCGTGGACCGAAGAGATCGCGCGCTACTTCCTGATCGCGACGGTGTTCGTCGGCGCGGCGATGTGCGTTCGCAAGAACAACCACATCCAGGTCGACTTCTTCTATCGCGTGCTGCCGCCGCGGCTGATGCGCGTGATGGCGACGCTGGTCGACGCCGTGCGCGTCGCGTTCTTCATTGCCTGCGTCGGCCTCACCGCGCAGTTGATGGGCCGCATCGGCGCGAGCCGGATGGCGGTAGTCGATCTGCCGATGGGCATCGTCTACGGCGCGGTGCTGCTCGGCTTTGCGTTGATGACCTGGCGTGCCGTCATCGTCGCGATCGAAAACTGGAAGCGCGGCGCGTCGGTGCTGGAGCAACCGGAATTGGCGGAGCAAATCCAATGAACGCCGGCGCGTTCAAGCTGCTCTTCCTCGCGATGATGGGCGCCGGCATACCGGTGGCCATCGCAATGGCCGGCGCGTCGCTCGTCTACGTGATGGCCAGCGGCAGCACGCCGCCCTTTGTCGTCATCCACCGCATGATCGGCGGCATCGACAGCTTTCCGCTGCTCGCGGTGCCCTTCTTCATCCTCGCCGGCAACCTGATGAACGTCGGCGGTATCACGACGCGCATCTACAACTTCTCGCTCGCGCTGGTGGGTTGGGCCAAGGGCGGGCTCGGCCATGTCAACATCATCGGCTCGGTGATCTTCGCCGGCATGAGCGGCACCGCGATCGCCGACGCCGCCGGGCTCGGCACGATCGAGATCAAGGCGATGCGCGAGCATGGCTACGACGCCGAGTTCTCGGTCGGCGTGACGGCCGCGTCGGCGACGCTCGGGCCGATCATTCCGCCGTCGCTGCCATTCGTCATCTACGGCATGTTCGCCAACGTGTCGGTCGGCGCGCTGTTTCTCGCCGGCCTGATGCCGGGCCTGGTGATGACCGTGCTGATGATGCTGACGGTCGCGTACTTCGCGCACAAGAACGGCTGGGGCGGCGACATTGATTGGCAATGGGATCGCGTGCGCAAGGCCTTCGCCGAGCTCGCGCTGGTGGCCGGCGTGCCGTTCGCGCTGTGGGCCGCGTCGGAGGCCGGCGCGAGCATGACGATCGCCGTGCCGGTCGCGCTTGCTGCGCTGCTGTGGGCCGACTACCGCTACAAATTCAACGCCGTGCTGCCGATCATGACGCCGGTGCTGCTGATCGGCGGCATGACGACGGGTCTGTTCACCGCGACCGAAGGCGCGATCGCGGCCTGCGTCTGGGCCATCTTTCTCGGCGTGGTGTGGTACCGCACGCTGAGCTGGCGGATGCTCGTGAAGGCGTCGATGGAAACGGTGGAGACCACATCGACAGTGCTCTTCATCGTCGCCGCAGCGTCGATCTTCGGCTGGATGCTCACCGCCACGCGCACCACCGAAATGATCGCCGCATGGATCCTCACGTTCGCCGACGCGCCGTGGAAATTCCTGCTGCTCGCCAACGCGCTGATGCTGTTCGTCGGCTGCTTCCTCGAGCCGACGGCGGCGATCACGATCCTCGTGCCGATCCTGCTGCCTATCGTTCGCCAGCTGGGCATCGATCCGGTGCACTTCGGCCTGGTGATGGTGCTCAACCTGATGATCGGGCTGCTGCATCCGCCGATGGGGCTCGTGCTGTTCGTGCTCGCGCGCGTGGCCAAGCTGTCGGTCGAGCGAACGACGATGGCGATCCTGCCGTGGCTGATTCCGCTGCTCGCGTCGCTCGCGCTGGTCACGTTCGTCCCGTCGATTTCACTGTGGCTGCCCAAGGCCCTCGGCTGAGGCCGGCCCGCTTCCGACACCGTCACAACAACAGGAGACCGCGATGAAACGCAATACCTTGAAGCACCTCATCGGCCTGAGCGCATTGGCCGCCTTCACGCTGTTCGGCAGCGCCGCGCAGGCGCAGACCAAGCTCAAGTGGGCTCACGTCTACGAGACCAGCGAGTCGTATCACAAGCAGGCGCTGTGGGCCGCCGACGAGATCAAGAAGCGCAGCAACGGCAAGTACGTGATCGAAGTGTTCCCGGCGTCCACGCTCGGCAAGGAAACCGACATCAACCAGTCGCTGACGCTCGGCACGATCGACATCATCTACACCGGCATGGCCTTCGCCGGACGCACCTATCCGCCGATGTCGATCGCCTCGGGGCCGTTCATCTTCCGCGACTTCCACCATTGGGAAGTGTTCCGCGAGAGCCCGGTGTTCAAGGAGCTCGCGGCCGCTTATGAGGCGAAGAGCGGCGGCAATCACATCGCCGGCTACACCTACTACGGCCAGCGCCACCTCACCGCCAACAAGCTCGTGAAGACGCCCGAGGACATGAAGGGCATGAAGCTGCGTGTGCCCGACGCGCCGCTGTTCGTGATGTTCCCGAAGGCTGTCGGCGCGAACCCGACGCCGATCGCATTCGCCGAGGTCTACCTCGCGCT
>VBCQ01000089.1:9683-10123 GCA_005882155.1 Betaproteobacteria bacterium | reverse complement strand
GACGTTCCACGGAATCAGCAGCGAGATCGCGACGACGACGAGCACGGCCGAGGCTTGCCAACCCTTGGCCGGCATCGACAGCGCGAGCGCGATGCCGAGCGGAATCTCGACCAGCAGCACCGCGAACGAGAACGTGATCTGCCGCAGCAAGGCGCCTTGCAGATCGTCGTCGCGCATCACCGCCTTGAACCACTCGGTGCCGACGAAGACGCGCCGCTCGGGCGAGATGATGTCTTGCACGGAGTAATTGACGACGGTCATCAGCGGGAGCACGGCGGAGAAGGCGACGCAGAGAACGACGGGCAGGATGAGCAGCCAGGCTTTTTGGTTGACTGGCTTCATGCAATCAACTCCTCATTCTTGTAGAAGCAGGTGTGCGACCCCATCACGTTGAGCCACACCTTCTCGCCGGCGGCCGGCGGCTTGAGTTCGGGGCGCAA
>VBCQ01000089.1:0-9582 GCA_005882155.1 Betaproteobacteria bacterium | reverse complement strand
TGGCGAGCGACTCGCCATTTGCGCTCACCCCCAACGCATGGCCCGCGACTTCGATGCCGTCACCGTTCCAACGCGCCGGCAGGAAGTTCATCCCCGGCGAGCCGATGAAGTGGCCGACAAACGTGTGCTGCGGACGCTCGAACAATTGCGACGCGCTGCCGACTTGCACCGCACGGCCGCGCGTCATCACGACGACCTGATCGGCGAAGGTCAGCGCCTCGACCTGGTCGTGCGTGACGTAGACGAGCGTCAGCTTCAGCTCGTGATGGATCTGCTTGAGCTTGCGCCGCAATTGCCACTTGAGATGTGGGTCGATGACCGTCAGCGGCTCGTCGAACAGCACCGCGCTCACGTCTTCGCGCACCAGCCCGCGGCCGAGCGAGATCTTCTGCTTCGCATCGGCGGCGAGACCCGCCGCGCGCATGTTCAGCTGGCCGCTCATCTCGAGCATCTCGGCGATCACGCCGACGCGCTGCTTGATCTTGTCGGGCGCGATACGCCGGTTGCGCAGCGGAAACGCGAGGTTCTCGGCCACCGTCATCGTGTCGTAGATGACCGGGAACTGGAACACCTGCGCGATGTTGCGTTCCTGCGGCGTGAGCCCGGTGACCGCTCGGCCGTCGAAGCTCACCGTACCGTGCGACGGTTTCACCAGGCCGGACACGATGTTGAGCATCGTCGTCTTGCCGCAGCCCGACGGGCCGAGCAGCGCGTAGGCGCCGCCGTCTTCGAATGTCATCTTCAACGGCAGCAATGCGTAGTCTTCGTCCCGCTGCGGATTCGCCTTGTAGGCGTGGGCCAGGTCGAGGGCGATGCGGGCCATGTCAGTTCGCCTCCTGCGACGGCGCGACGAGCAAATCACCCGACGCGTCGAACACGTAGACCTGCGACGGGTTCATGTACACGGGAACCGCTTCCCCGAGCGAGAACTGGTGCACGCCGGTAAGTTGCGCGACGAGTTCGCCGATGGGCGTGTCCAGGTGCACGAAGGTGTCGGAGCCGGAGATCTCCGCCAGCTCCACCTTGCTTGGAAGCGCCACATCGCCGGGACGCTGCTGCACGCGCAATGCACTCGCGCGAACGCCGATCGTTAGGTTCTGCGTTCGCGATGCCGGCAGCGCGACCGACAGGTTCACATCGGCCGCGAGACTCACGCCGAGCGTCGCCGCGCGACTTCGGCTTGTGGAACACATCGGCGGTCGCGCCGTACTGCAGCAGCTCGCCGGCGTCCATCACCGCGGTGTAGCCGCCGAGCAGCAACGCTTCGGTCGGCTCGGTCGTCGCGTAGACCACCGTCGAATCGCCGCTCGCGAAGAGCTGCGACAGCTCGTCGCGCAACTCCTCGCGCAGCTTGTAATCGAGGTTCACCAGCGGCTCGTCGAGCAGCATCAGCGGCGCCTGTTTGGCGAGCGCGCGCGCCAGCGCGACGCGCTGTTGCTGGCCGCCCGACAGCTCGGCCGGCAAGCGCTTCAGAAACGGCTCGATGTGCAGCTTGGCCGCCAGCTGCTTGACCCGCGCCGCGATGCCGCGTTCGCCGCGCAGCTTCAGCGGTGAGGCGATGTTGTCGGCCACCGTCATCGACGGGTAGTTGATGAACTGCTGGTAGACCATCGCGACATTGCGTTCGCGCACCGGCTTGCCGGTCACGTCCGCGCCATCGGCGACGACGCGGCCCTTGCTCGGCGCGTCGAGCCCTGCCATCACGCGCATCAGCGAGGTCTTGCCGGCCTGCGTCGCGCCGAGCAGCACCGTCACCGCGCGCGGCACCAGCGTGAGGTCAAGCGGGTACAGGTGCGTCTGCGCGCCGACCTGTTTCTCGATGCGTTCGAGCATCAGTTCCATGCGGTCTCCGTCGTGCGCCCTGCGGTCTGCGCCGATGGCGAACAGGGGTCGTTCCAATGCGCGGCACACCAGGCGGCGACCGCTGCGCGCTGCGAGTCGCTGAAGTGCAGGCCAAGCTTGCTGCGCCGCCACAGCACGTCGTCGGCACTGCGCGCCCACTCGTGTTCGTGCAGGTAGTTGAGCTCGGCTTCGAACAGTCCGGGCGCGACTTCAGCGCCGAGATCGGACTTCAGCAGCAGCTCGACCCGCGAGCCGTAGGCGCTTGCCCAGCGTTGACACAGAGCTGGCGGCAGTTCGGGGTGACGCAGCGACAGCGCCTGCACAAAGCGCTTCAGGTCGGTGTCGGGCCGCTTTGCGCGACCGATCCATGCGCTCAAGTCACCACCGGGCATAAACGCGCCGCGCGTCCATGCGCCGCGCTTCACACCGAGCGGCGCGGCGAGCAGGTCGGCCGCTTCTTCGGCAAGCTTGCGGAAGGTCGTGATCTTGCCGCCCCACACCGACAGCAGCGGGGCTTGCGCGGTATCGAGCTCGAGCAGGTAGTCGCGTGTGACGGCCGACGGATCGCCCGACTCGTCGTCGAGCAGCGGGCGCACGCCCGAGTAGCTCCACACCACGTCGGTCGGCTTGACCGGTTTGGCGAAATAGCGGCTTGCTTGCTCGCACAGATAAGCGGTCTCGACCGCATCGATGTGTGCGTCGCCGATCGCGCCGAGATGCTCGACATCGGTCGTGCCGATCAGCGTGAACTCGCGCTCGTACGGAATCGCGAAGATGATTCGCCGGTCGGGATTCTGGAAGATGTAGGCGTGCTCGTGCTCGAACAGTTTGGGCACGACGATGTGGCTGCCCTTGACGAGGCGAAGCGACTTCGGCGCCGGCGCATGCGCGTGCTCGCTCAAGAACTGGCCGGCCCATGGCCCGGCGGCGTTGACAAGCGCACGCGCCGTCACGCTGCGCTCTTCGCCGCTCGCGCTGTGCAGGCGCACTTGCCATTGCGTCGCGCCGCGCCGCGCGTCGACGCAACGCCAACGGGTCAGGATCGTCGCGCCGCGCTCGGCCGCAGCTATCGCGTTGAGCACGACGAGCCGCGCATCGTCGACCCAACCGTCGGAGTAGACGAAGCCGCGCGTGTATTCGCGCTTCAACGGCGCGCCGGCGGGATGCTTGCGCAGGTTGACGGTGCGCGAGCCGGCGAGCACTTCGCGCTTCGCCAAGTTGTCGTAGAGAAACAGCCCGGCGCGGATCATCCATACCGGCCGCATGCCGGGGTCGTGCGGCATCACGAAGCGCAACGGTCGCATGATGTGCGGCGCGCTTTTCAACAGGACTTCGCGCTCGGCCAGCGCCTTGCGCACCAGCGAGAACTCGTAGTACTCGAGGTAGCGCAGGCCGCCGTGAATCAGCTTGGTCGACGACGACGAGGTGTGCTGCGCGAGGTCGTCTTTCTCGCACAGCAGGACGCTCAGGCCGCGCCCGGCGAAATCGCGCGCGATGCCGGCGCCATTGATGCCGCCGCCGACCACGAGCACGTCGACTGTCTGCGATGAAGGGGAACTCAAGCCATCTCCTGGGCACAAAAAAACGAACCATCGTTTGATGTTCGTTTTTGTTCGTTTGCTTTGCTCTCTTTTCGTTTTACTTGAAGAACGAAAACATTGCAAGCTCGAAATCCACCATCGCATGAAACCGGATGTTGGTTATGCTGCGCCGCCATGAGCTTGTCGGTCACCGCCGCGACATGACGCCGAACCCACGCCAATCCTTGCTGCTCGAGGAGGTGCGCGCTCGCGGCTCGGTCTCGGTCGAGGCGCTGTCCGACCAGTTCGGCGTGACGCTGCAGACGGTACGGCGCGACGTGAAGCTGCTGCAGGATGCGGGGCTGCTCGCGCGCTTTCACGGCGGCGTGCGGCTGCCCAGCTCGACGATCGAGAACATTGCTTACCGGCAGCGCCAGCAGCTCAACCAGACCGCGAAGCAGCGCATCGCGCGCACGGTCGCGAAAGCAGTCCCCAACGACTGCTCGCTGATCCTCAACATCGGCACCACCACCGAAGCAATCGCGCGCGAGCTGATGCGCCACACCGGCTTGCGCGTGATCACCAACAACCTGAACGTCGCGGCGATCCTGTCGGATAACCCGGAGTGCGAAGTGATCGTCGCCGGCGGCGTGGTGCGCACGCGCGACCGCGGCATCGTCGGCGAAGTGACGATCGATTTCATCAAGCAATTCAAGGTCGACATCGGACTCATCGGCATCTCGGGCATCGAGGCCGACGGCAGCCTGCGCGATTTCGATTACCGCGAGGTCAACGTTGCGCGCGCGATCATCGAGCACTCGCGCGAGGTCTGGCTCGCCGCCGACCACAGCAAGTTCAACCGGCCGGCGATGGTCGAGCTCGCGCGGCTCGCCCAGATTGACATGCTGTTCACCGATGCCACCCCGCCGGAGCCGTTTCCGGCGCTGCTCGCCGAGGCGGGCGTGCAATCGGTGATCAGCGAGCACTGACCGCGGAGACTCGAATGAGCCACATCCTCGCCCTCGACCAGGGCACCTCGAGTTCGCGCAGCATCGTGTTCGACCGCGACGGTCGCATCGTTGCGATGGCGCAGCGCGAGTTTCGCCAGATCTATCCGCAGCCGGGTTGGGTCGAGCACGACCCGACCGAGATCTGGACGACGCAGATGGCGACCGCGCGCGACGCGCTGGCGAAGGCCGGTGTCGACGCGAGCGACGTTGCGGCGATCGGCATCACCAACCAGCGCGAGACCACCGTGGTGTGGAATCGCGCGACCGGCGAGCCGATCTGCAACGCGATCGTCTGGCAGGACCGGCGCGCCGAGCCGACCTGCGCCGCGCTGCGCGCGCGCGGGCTCGAGGCGATGTTTCAGGCGAAGACCGGGTTGATCATCGACGCGTACTTTTCCGGCACCAAGCTGAAGTGGATCCTCGACCACGTGCCTCATGCGCGCGCCGCGGCGGCGCAGGGCGACCTTGCGTTCGGAACGATCGACAGCTGGTTGATGTGGCACCTGACCGGCGGCGCGGTTCACGCGACCGACGTCAGCAACGCGTCGCGCACGCTGCTGTTCAACGTGCGGCGCAACGAGTGGGACGAAGAGCTGCTCGCGTTGCTCGATATTCCGCGCGAGATCCTGCCTGCGGTGCATCCGTCGAGCCACGCGTTCGGCCGCACGCGCGCTGACGTGCTCGGCGCGTCGATCGCGATCGGCGGTGTCGCCGGCGATCAGCAGTCGGCCCTCTTCGGCCAAGCCTGCTTCAAAGCGGGCCTCGCGAAGAACACCTACGGCACCGGCTGCTTCATGCTGATGCACACCGGCGAGCAGTTCCTGGCCTCGACCAACGGCCTCATCACGACCTCGGCCGCGCAGCTCGACGCGACGCCCGAGTACGCCCTCGAAGGCAGCGTGTTCATCGGCGGCGCCGTCGTGCAGTGGCTGCGCGACGGGCTGCGTGCGATCAAGGGCTCGGGTGAAGTTCAGGGCCTGGCCGAGAGCGTGCCCGATGCCGGCGGCGTGATGTTCGTGCCGGCCTTCACCGGCCTCGGCGCACCGTACTGGAAGGCCGACGCGCGCGGCGCGATCGTCGGCCTGACGCGCGGCACGACCGCAGCGCACATCGCGCGCGCCGCGCTCGAGAGCATCGCGTTCCAGAGCGCAGCCTTGCTGCAGGCGATGAGCCGCGATGCACTCGCGAACGGCGGCGCCGCGGTGAGCGAATTGCGCGTCGACGGCGGCGCGTGCGTCAACAACTTGCTGATGCAGTTCCAGGCCGATCTGCTCGGCATCCCGGTCGTGCGGCCGGCCGTCATCGAGACGACCGCGTTGGGGGCGGCCTATCTCGCTGGCTTGAGCAGCGGGCTCTACGCGGGACTCGATGAACTGTCAGCGCAGTGGCGCGCCGAGCGTGTGTTCCACCCGACGATGACGCGTGAGCGCGCTGGCGAATTGATGGTGCGTTGGGAACATGCGGTGCGTCAGACCACGGCGCCGTGAGGCGATTCGATCAACGCTCGCACACCGACACTTCGATCACGTCGCCCGACGCGGCGCGCGGTGCGTAGATCGCGAGCGGCTTGCATAGACCATCGCTGCACAGCTCGTAGCCGGCGGTGAAATTCGATTGCGTGAGGCGCAACACCGGCAGCGGCGGCAGCTTCGGCGTGTAGTGCCACACACCGTTCTCGAAGCGGCTATCGGGCGGCGGCTCCATGCCGGCGCCGTGACCGCGGATGCGCGCTTCGGTCAGGCGCAGCGCGGAGCCTTCGACGCGGTAGTCCTCTTCCCAGCGAACCTTCTCGATCGAGTGCGTCCACGCCAGCGTGAACGACTCGATCGCGAGTGCGATCACGACGCCGCCCGCCGCGATGCACAGCGGCATCAGGCGCTCGCGAGCCTCGCCGCGCTGCGCGCGCGCCAGAAGTTCCAGGCGATCAGCGCCGCGCCGAGCGCAAAGCCGGCTTCGTCAGTGAACGGCAGCGCAGCGACCAAGAGGCCGGCAGCGATCGCCGAGACACCGCGCTCGGTCCAGTTCAGCGGCGAGCGCAGATAGCCCACTGCTGCCGCGCCCCACAGGCAGATCGCGACGACCGCCTTGAAGCTCACATACGCGACCGCCAGCCAGCCTGCGTCGCCCTGCAGCATCAGCGCCGGGTCGTAGACCGCCATGAACGGCACGACGAAGCCGGCGATCGCGATCTGCGTCGCCTTGATCCCCGTCTGCATCGGCGATGCGCGCGAGATCGATGCCGCGGCGAACGCGGCCAGTGCGACCGGCGGCGTCAGGTCGGCCATGATGCCGAAGTAGAAGACGAACATGTGGCTGACGATCAGCGGCACGCCGAGCTTGAGCAGGGCCGGTGCAGCGATCGAGCTGGTGATGATGTAGTTCGGAATCGTCGGGATGCCCATGCCGAGGATCAGGCAGACGACCATCGTCAGCAGCAGCGAGAGGAACAGGCTCTTCTCGCCGACGCCAAGGATGAAGCCGGCGAAGCTCGACGCCGCGCCGGTCAAGGTCAGCGTGCCGATGATCACGCCGACGATCGCGCAGGCGATGCCGACGCCGAGCGCCTGCTTGGCGCCGTCGACGAGGCTCGCGCGCAGCGTGTGCAGCGTCTTCTTGCCGTCCTTGATGAAGACGCAGACAACGACCAGCGCCGCGATCAGCACCAGCACCGGCTGGATGCCCCATTTCACGAAGGTCGATGCGCCGAGTCCCATCGCGAGCCAGAACGCGTAGCGGAACGCCGTCGTCGAGGTGCGCGCGGCGATCGCCACGCCGAGGATCATGATCGCGGTCAGCGCGAGGCCGACCATGCCGGCGAACATCGGCGTGAAGCCGTGGAACAGCATGTAGACGAGTGCGGCCAGCGGCAGCGCGAGGTACCAGTTCTCCTTCAGCGCGGTCCACGGGTTCGGGCACTGGTCCTTCGGCAGGCCCAGCAGTCGGCCGCGGCCGGCTTCGAGGTGGACCATCAGGAACGCGGTGAAGTAGTAGAGGAAGGCCGGGATCACCGCGGCCTTGACGATGGACGCATACGGCACGTTCAAGGTCTCGGCCATGATGAAGGCGACCGCGCCCATCACCGGCGGCATGATCTGCCCGCCCATGCTGGCGGTCGCTTCGACAGCGCCGGCGAACACCGCGTTGTAGCCGAAGCGCTTCATCAGCGGGATCGTGAACTGGCCGACCGTCAGCACGTTGGCCACACCCGATCCCGAGATCGTTCCCATCAGCCCCGACGAGATCACCGCGACCTTGGCCGGACCGCCCTGCGCGTGGCCGACGAGACCGAGCGCGAGCGAGTTGAACAGGCGGATCATGCCGGCGTGCTCGAGGAAGGAGCCGAACAGGATGAACAGGAAGATGTAGGTCGCCGACACCAAGGTCGGAATGCCGTAGATGCCTTCGGTGCCGAAGCCGAGCTGATCGACGATCTGCGAGAACGCATACGGCCGGTGCGCGATCGCGTCGGGCAGGTACTGGCCGAACAAGCCGTAGAGCAGGAACAAGCCGCAGACCAGCGGCAGCGCGAAGCCGAGGACGCGCCGTGCCGCTTCGAACACCAGCACGATGGTGATGGTGCCCACCACCAGGTCGGGCAGCGTCGGGTCGCCGGCGCGCTGGATCAGATCCGACTCGAAGATCCATTGATAGAAGGCGAGCGCGAAGCCGGTCGCTGCCAATACCCAGTCGACGAGCGGCACGCGCGTGAGCTGCTTGCCGCGGCGCATCGCCGGGTACAGCACGAACACGATCATCAGCAGAAAGCCCACATGCAGCGATCGTGTGATGAGGCTCGACAAGGGCGCGAACGCGGCCACCGTCAGCTGGTAGGTCGAGAACAGCAGCGCCGCGACGCCAACGAACTTGAGCGCGAAGCCGCTCAGCTGGCGTTGCAGTCCGTGCTCCTGAAACTCGGTGGCGCCGGCATCGGCGCTGCTCTGAGCGTCGGCGGGCAACAAGGCGTGATCACTGCTCATGATGGTGTCCTGATGGGTCGGTGACTTCAGTGCTTACTTCAGCAGACCGACTTCGCGGTAATACTTTTCGGCGCCCGGGTGCAGCGGCAAGGGCATGCCCTTCAGCGCGTTCTCGCGCTTGATCGTCTTGCCCGACGCGTGCGCCGCAGCGATCGCGTCGAGGTTCTCCCACAGGGCCTTGGTCATCTTGTAGACCGTGTCGGCGCTGACGCCTTCATGAGTCACGAGGAAGTTCTGGATCGCGATGCTTTGCACGTCCTTGGTCTGGCCTTCATAGGTGTTGGCCGGGATCACCGTCGGTTGATAGGCCGCGTCGCCGACCTTGGCGACGATGTCGGCCGGCACCTCGACGACGACGATCTTCATCGACACCGACAGGTCGCGCAGCGCCGACACGCCGAGGCCGGCCGACTGCAGCGTCACGTCGAGCTGGCGGTTCTTCATCAGCTCGACCGATTCGCCGAACGGCAGGTACTCGACCTTCGCGAAGTCCTTGTAGCTGAGGCCCGCGGCCTTGAGCACCGCGCGTGCGTTGAGCTCGGTGCCCGACTTCGGCGCACCGACCGAAATGCGCTTGCCCTTCAGGTCGGCGAGCGTCTTGATGCCGGAGTCGGCGCTGGCGACGATCTGGATGTAATTCGGGTAGATGCCAGCGAGTCCGCGCAGCTTCTTCAGCGGAGCGGCGAAGCCCGCTTCGGCATCGCCCTTCCACGCATCCGACAGGGCGTCACCGAGCGTGAACGCGACTTCGCCACGACCCGCCTGCAAGAGGTTCAGGTTCTCAGCCGACGCCTTGGTCGCTTGCACCGAAGCCTTCGCGCCCGGCATCGCCTTGCCGTAGACCTGGCTCAGCGCGACGCCCATCGGGTAGTAGACCCCGCTCGTGCCGCCGGTGAGCACGTTGATGAAGTCGGCCGCATTCGCGGCGGTGCACAGCGACAAAGCTGCGGCGAAGGCCGCCACGCGGCGGGTCAGTTGGCATGTCATGGCATCTCCACAGGGTGGGTTGATCGCGAGCGGATTCGCGGCCCATTGAGAGGGCTCGCGACCGTCGCTGAACGCAAAGGCGTTCGGTGCGCAGTCAGTGTCCGCGAACGCGCGCAAGCCTCGCAATCGCGAAATTACGTAGCGGCTTGCGCCGCCAAGCGCGTCAGGCCGGAACGAAGCGCCTACGCAGTTGCGCAGAGAAGGCCTGACGTGAGCCGCCTGCGCTGCGCAGTTTCACAGGCGCTT
>VBCQ01000411.1 GCA_005882155.1 Betaproteobacteria bacterium | reverse complement strand
CTTGCCGAAGGAATCGGGCCGCTTCGATTTGCCGATCGCGCTCGGCATCCTCGCCGCGAGCGGACAGATCGACGCGCTTCTCCTCTCGCGGTTCGAGTTTGCCGGCGAGCTTTCGCTGGCCGGCGACCTGCGCCCGGTGCGCGGCTCGCTCGCGATGGGGCTTGCACTGCGCCGCCTCGGATCGAAGCGTGCGCTGGTGCTGCCCCAAGCCAGCGCGCAGGAGGCTGCGCTGGTCGATGGTCTTGCGATCCACTCGGCCGCGCATTTGCTGGATGTCGTCAAGGCACTCACCCCCGGCGATGCGGCGCAACCGTTGCCGCGAGCGACCACGGCGCTCGCGGCCGCGGCGCCACGCGGACTCGACCTGAGCGAAGTCAAAGGGCAGACCGGTGCGAAGCGCGCGCTGGAAATTGCTGCCGCCGGTGGCCACAGCGTGTTGATGGTCGGCCCGCCGGGCACCGGCAAATCGATGCTGGCGCAGCGCTTCAACGGACTGCTGCCGCCGCTGTCGGAAACGCAGGCGCTCGAGTCCGCTGCGGTGCTGAGCCTGACCGGCGCCTTCGACGCCGAGCGCTGGGGCCAGCGCGTGATCCGTTCGCCGCACCACAGCGCATCGTCAGCCGCGCTGGTGGGCGGTGGATCGCCGCCGCGGCCGGGCGAAATCTCGCTCGCCCATGAGGGCGTGCTGTTTCTCGACGAGCTGCCCGAGTTTCCGCGCTCCGCGCTCGAAGCCTTGCGTGAGCCGCTCGAGTCGGGCCGCATCGTCATTTCACGTGCGGCGCGGCAGGCCGAGTTTCCGGCGCGCTTCCAGTTGATCGCGGCGATGAATCCCTGCCCTTGCGGCCACCACGGCAGCGCAGTGCGCGCCTGCCGCTGCACGCCCGACGCGATCAGCCGCTACCAAGGCCGCATCAGCGGTCCGCTGCTCGACCGCATCGACCTGCAGGTCGAAGTGCCCGCGGTCGCCGCAGCGACCCTCGCGAATGCTGCCGACGGCGAACCGAGTGCCGTCGTTTCGGCTCGCGTGCGCGACGCACAAGCGCGCCAGTTCGCGCGCCAGCACTGCCTCAATGCCGCACTCAGCGGCGACGCCATCGACGCGCATTGCGCGCTCGATGCTGCGGCGTCAAAGTTTCTGCAGAGCGCGGCGGCGCGGCTTGGCTGGTCAGCCCGCAGCTTTCATCGGGTGCTGCGCATCGCGCGCAGCGCTGCCGATCTCGCGGCGAGCATCGACATCCAGGTCGCTCACATCGCCGAGTCGATTCAGTATCGGCGCGTCCTCGCAGTCCAGTAAGCGCGATCACGCGCCCGTCGACGCGGTGTGCGGCTGGGCCGTGCGCAGCGTCTTCAAGGTCTTGCCCTGCACGACGACGCGCGTTCCAGCGACCGGCGGCTTGCGCTGCTGCAGTGTGCGGATGCTGCCGTCGTCCATTCGCACGCGGACCTCGTAGACCGTTTCGCTGCGCGCGCGCTTTTCAATTTCATTGCCGGCCACGCCGCCGCCGACGGCCCCGAGCACGGTCATCGCCGCGCGCCCATTGCCATGCCCGATGTTGTTGCCGACGACACCGCCGACCACGCCACCCGCCACTGCGCCAACCCCCGTGGCCTTGCCCTTGACCTTGACCGCGCGCACCGTTTCGATAACGCCGCAGTTGTTGCAGCCGGTCGCGGCGCGCGCAACGACGGGTGTGCTGACAGGGCTCGCCGGCGTTGCAGTCGACACCGTAGGCACCATGCGTTGCGTCGGCGTGGCGCTCGTCTCGACCAGCGCCTCGTTCGGTGCGAGCGACGCATGCGCCGGCACGGCCGACGGCGGCGCGAAGTGCAACGCGTCGTCGCTGGGCGCGGGTCGCAACGTGAGTCCTGCCGCGAGTCCGAGTGCCGCCAGCGCGAGCCCGCCGCTGGTGATCAAGACGTAGCGATTGAAGATCGACATGGCCATTTCCTTCCGTTCCACTGAGTAGAACGAGGAATTAGCGCGTCGCTCCCCAACCCGTTGAATCAGTTGTAACCGTGGGTTCCCGAGCTACAGCAGGGCCGCGAGCGAGCGCTGGACCTGCGCCATGTCGAGCGCGTTGCGCTGCGCCCAGTCGCGCAATTGATCGTCGCCGATCTTGCCGACATTGAAGTAGGTCGCTTGAGGATGCGCGATGTAGAAGCCGCTGACGCTCGCGGCCGGCGTCATCGCGAGGCTCTCGGTCAAGCCCATGCCGATCTCGTCGCCGTGCAGCACGCGGAACATGTCGCCCTTCACCGTGTGGTCGGGGCACGCCGGGTAGCCGGGCGCGGGGCGGATGCCACGGTATTTCTCGGCGATCAGCTCGGCGTTGCTCAAGGCCTCGTCGCTCGCATAGCCCCACAGCTCCATGCGCACGCGCTGGTGCATGCGCTCGGCGAAGGCTTCAGCGAGCCGGTCGGCGAGTGCCTTCAGCATGATCGCGCTGTAGTCGTCGTGATCGTCGAGGAATTGCTTTTCCTTCTTGTCGACGCCGAGGCCGGTGGTCACCGCGAACAAGCCGATGTGGTCGGCAAGGCCCGACGACTTCGGCGCGATGAAGTCGGCGAGGCAGCGGTTCGGACGCTTCACGCCGTCGACCACCGGCCGCACGGTTTGCATGCGCAGCCCGCGCCAAGTCATCAGGACATTGCTGCGCGACTCGTCGGCATAGATCTCGATATCGTCGTCGTTGACCGTGTTCGCCGGGAACAGGCCGATCACGCCGTTCGCCGTCAGCCAACGTCCGTCGATCAGGCGCTTGAGCATGCGCTGGCCGTCGCTCAGCACGCGGCGCGCCGATTCGCCGACGATGTCGTCGGTGAGGATCGCCGGGTACGCGCCCGCCAGATCCCAGGTCTGGAAGAACGGGCCCCAGTCGATGCATTGCGCCAGCTCGGCGAGGTCGTAGTTGCGAAACACGCGCCGCCCAATGAACTTCGGCTGTGGCGGCGCGTAGGCCGACCAGTCGACAGGCGTCTTGTTGGCCCGCGCTTCGGCGAGACTGACGAGCGGTGTCGCCTTCTTGTTCGCGTGCTGCTCGCGCACCCGCTCGTAGTCGCTCTTCAACTCGCCGATGTAGGCCGCCGCCTTCTCGTCGCTCAACAGATCGCTGCAGACGCTGACGCTGCGGCTCGCGTCGGGCACATAGACGACCGGCCCCTCGTAGTGCGGCGAAATCTTCACCGCGGTGTGGACGCGGCTCGTCGTCGCGCCACCGATCAACAGCGGAATCTTCTTGATGCGGAAATGCTCGTCGCGCTGCATTTCCGCCGCGACATGCTGCATCTCTTCGAGGCTCGGTGTGATCAGGCCGCTCAAGCCGATGATGTCGGCGCCCTCGACCTTGGCGCGCGCGAGGATGTCCTGGCACGGCACCATCACACCCATGTTGACGACCTCGAAGTTGTTGCACTGGAGCACGACGGTGACGATGTTCTTGCCGATGTCGTGCACGTCGCCCTTCACGGTCGCGATGACGATCTTGCCTTTCGGCTTCGCCTCGCCGCCGGCGTCGATCAACAGCCGCTTCTCTTCCTCGATGTAGGGCAGCAGGTGGGCCACGGCCTGCTTCATCACGCGTGCCGACTTCACGACCTGCGGCAGGAACATCTTGCCCTGGCCGAACAGGTCGCCGACAACGTTCATGCCGACCATCAGCGGGCCTTCGATGACGTGCAGCGGCCGCCCGCCCTGCGCCCTGATGCGCTGGTAGACCTCTTCGGTGTCTTCGACGATGAAGTCGTTGATGCCGTGCACCAGCGCATGCGAGAGCCGCTCGTCGACCGGTTTGGCGCGCCACGCGAGCTTGGCGCTGTCGTCCTTGGCCGCGCCCTTCGCGTTCTCGGCCACTTCGACCAAGCGCTCGCCGGCGTCGACGCGCCGGTTCAACACGACGTCCTCGACCCGTTCGCGCAGCTCCGGCTCGAGATCGTCGTAGACGCCGACCATGCCGGCGTTGACGATGCCCATGTCCATGCCGGCCTGGATCGCGTGGTAGAGGAACACCGTGTGGATCGCTTCGCGCACCGGGTCGTTGCCGCGGAAGCTGAAGCTCACGTTCGACACGCCGCCGCTGACCTTCGCGCCCGGCAGGTGTTGCTTGATCCAGCGCGTTGCATTGATGAAGTCGACCGCGTAGTTGTTGTGCTCTTCGATGCCGGTGGCGATCGCGAAGATGTTCGGGTCGAAGATGATGTCTTCGGCCGGGAAGCCGACTTCGTCGACGAGGATGCGGTAAGCGCGCTCGCAGATCTCGGTCTTGCGCTCGTAGGTGTCGGCCTGGCCTTTTTCGTCGAAGGCCATCACGACTGCGGCCGCGCCGTAGCGGCGCACGAGTTTCGCCTGATGCGTGAACGCGGCGACGCCTTCCTTCAGCGAGATCGAGTTGACGATGCCCTTGCCTTGGATGCACTTGAGGCCGGCTTCGATGACCTCCCACTTCGAGCTGTCGATCATGATCGGCACGCGCGCGATCTCAGGCTCGCTGGCGATGAGATGCAGGAAGCGCACCATCGCGGCCTTGCTGTCGAGCATGGCCTCGTCCATGTTGATGTCGATGACCTGCGCGCCGTTTTCGACCTGCTGGCGCGCGACGGCGAGCGCCTTCTCGAACTCGCCGTTGAGGATCAGACGCGCGAACGCTTTCGATCCGGTGACGTTGGTGCGCTCGCCGATGTTGACGAACAAGCTGCCCTCGCCGATCGACACGGGCTCGAGCCCCGACAGTTTCATCGGTGGCACAGGTGTGGGTTCGACAGCAGCAGCAGCGTTGTTCATGGCAAGGCGCAGGATTGTACGGGGCGGTCTGCGCACGCCGCGCGGTTCAAGTTGCGCGTCGAACGGCCGAAATCAAGGTCGACGCGGCCGCTTGCCGCAGGACGCATTGCTTCGGTCACCCATGCCTGTCATTCAGTTCCCCGCCACCGCCTTGCGCCTCGGCCACCCGGTGCCGTTCGCATTGCGCGACAAGTCCGGTCACTTGCTGATCCCGCGCGGTACCGTGCTCGAGTCCGAAGCGCAGCGCTTGCAACTGATTGAGCGCGGCCTGTACATCGACGAGGTCGATTCCGGTCAATTCAAGAAGGCGCTGGCCGGCAAAGTCGATTCGATGCTGCGGCAGAACATGCTGCTCGGGCAGATCGCCCAAGCGCAGCCCGACGCCAGCGATTGCGGGCCAACGACGGCGCCGCCCACAAAGCGCGTCGGCGACCCGATCGGCGCGTGGAACGGGCTGCTGCTGCGCGCCAGCAGCTTGCTGCACGAGCCGACGCAGACCGACTTCGATTCGCGCATTCAGCGGCTCGACCTCGAGGCGCTGGAGCTCCTCGACGCCGACCCCGATGCCGCGCTGCTGATGTTGATCCACAGCACGACCAGCGACGTCCATCAGTACAGCGTCACCCACGCGCTGCTGGTCGCTGCGGTCTGCGAGCTCGCGGCGCGCCATCTGCAAGTGTGGCCGGCTGATTGGCGAGCGTCGCTGCGCCGCGCCGCGCTGACGATGAACATCGCGATGACGACGCTGCAGGACCATCTGGCGAAGCAGGACGCGCCGCTGAACCCGCGCCAACGCGACGTCATCGACCATCATGCCGAACGCGCCGCCACGCAGATGCGCGCACTCGGCGTCAGCGACGAGCTCTGGCTGCACGCGGTCGAGCACCATCACGCGTCACCGCCGGGACCGCTCGCGCAACTGCCGGCGATGCTGCAGCTTGCGCGCCTGATCCAGCGCGCCGACATCTTCGCGGCGCGCTTGAGCCCACGCAAACTGCGCCAGGCACTGCCGGCGACGGCGGCGGCGAAAGCCGCTTATCTCGACGAGAACAAGCAGGCCGACGAAGCCGGGGCGGCGATCATCAAGGCCTTGGGTATTTATCCGCCGGGCAGCTACGTGCGCCTGGCGAGCAGCGAAGTCGCGGTCGTGCTGCGCCGCGGCCGGCGCGCCAACGAGCCGCGCGTCGCGAGCATCGTCAGCCGCACCGGCACCCCGCTTGGCGAGCCCGCCGTGCGCGACACGCGAATCAAAGGCCACGAAATCACCGGCGGCGTCGCGCCGCACGAAGTGATGGTGCGAATCAATCTCGAGCGACTGATTCAGCTGAGCTGACGGCTGGAATCCGCATTTCAACCACAGAGGGCACAGAGGTCACAGAGAAATTCGCTCTTCTCTGTGTGCTCTGTGGTGATGTCCCCGTTTTCAAGCCGCCAGCAGCGATGTGAACGCGCCGTTGTGCGGGCAACGCGGCTGGTACTTGCCCACCCGCTGCGCGATCTGCGCGATGTGTGCCGGCGTCGTGCCGCAGCAGCCGCCGGCGATGTTGAGGAAGCCCGCGCGCGCGAACTCTTCGACCAGGCTGCCGGTGATTTCGGGCGTCTCGTCGAAGCCGGTGTCGCTCATCGGATTCGGCAGCCCGGCGTTCGGGTAGCAGCTGATGAAGGTGTCGCCCGCGACCTTCGCCAGTTCCTCGATGTAGGGCCGCATCAGCGTCGCGCCGAGCGCGCAGTTCAGGCCCACCGCGAGCGGCCGCGCGTGGCGCACGCTGTGCCAGAACGCGCTGACCGTCTGCCCCGACAGGATGCGGCCCGATGCATCGGTCACGGTGCCGGAGATGATCACCGGCAGGCGCTCGCCGCTCGTCTCCATCAATTCGTCGAGCGCGAAGATCGCGGCCTTCGCGTTGAGCGTGTCGAAGATCGTCTCGACGAGAAACAGGTCGGCGCCGCCTTCGAGCAGGCCTTGGGCCTGCTCCAGGTACGCGGCCTTCAACTCATCGAAGCTCACGTTGCGCGCAGCCGGGTCGTTGACGTCGGGGCTGATGCTCGCGGTGCGCGGCGTCGGCCCGAGTGCGCCCGCCGCAAAGCGTGGCTTGTCGGCGCTGCTGTACTGGTCACAAGCCTCGCGCGCGAGCCGCGCCGCGACGACGTTCATCTCGCGTGCGACGCTCGCGAGACCATAGTCTTCCTGCGCCACCGACGTCGCGCCGAAGGTGTTGGTCTCGATAATGTCGGCACCTGCCGCGAGGTACTGCTCGTGGATCTCGCGGATCACATCGGGTCGGGTGAATTGCAGCAGCTCGTTGTTGCCCTTCAAGTCCTTCGGATGGTCCTTGAAGCGCTCGCCGCGATAGTCCGCTTCGCCGAGCTTGTAGCGCTGGATCATCGTCCCCATCGCGCCGTCGAGAATCGCAATGCGCTGACGAAGGATCTCGGGCAGTTGCTGGGCGCGCGTGTAGACGATGGGGTTCATGCCCGCATTGTAGGAAACGGGGATCTGGCCCTACTGCAAGGTATGCGGCACCGTGTCGCTGAACAGTGATGCCCTGAAGTTCAAGTCGCGCGGCCCGTCGTTGTTCATCGCCCACAGCGCGAGCGCCTTCGCCGACATCGGCTTGGCGAACAAATAGCCTTGCAATTCATGGCAGCCGAGCGAGCGCAGGATGCGCTGCTGCTCTTCGGTCTCGACCCCTTCGGCGACGACCTTGCGGCCGAGCGCCTGGGCGAGCATGACGACTGCGTCGACGATCGCGCGGGCGTCGCTGCTGGTCTCCAGGTCCTGCACGAAACTGCCGTCGATCTTCAGCTCGTGCGCCGGCAGGCGGCGCAAGTAGCTCAGGCTCGAGTAGCCGGTGCCGAAGTCATCGATCGACAAATGCACGCCGGCGCCCGACAGCTGCTCGATGACGCGCAGCGTCGCTTGCGCGTCGTCCATTGCGGCCGACTCGGTGAACTCGCAGGTCAGCAAGCCGGGCTCGACGCGGTGGCGCTGCAGCGCATCGGTGATCCGCTTCACGAGGTCGGGCTGGCGCAGCTGCTGCACCGACAGGTTGATCGCCACGCGCATGCGCAAGCCTTCGTCGCGCCATTCGCGGATCTGCCGGCACGCGTCTTCGATGACCCAGTTGCCCAACGCGCCGATCAGCCCGAAGCGCTCTGCGATCGGGATGAACACCATCGGCCCGACCATGCCGCGCTTCGGATGGTGCCAGCGCATCAGCGCCTCGACGCCGGTGATCTGGCCGCTCGGCGCGTGGATCTTCGGCTGGTAGTACAGCTCG
>VBCQ01000410.1 GCA_005882155.1 Betaproteobacteria bacterium | reverse complement strand
CATCGGCTGCGGCACGCTGAACAGGGTCTTCGCGTCAGTTGCCGCGTCGCTGTTCGTTGCACACCCCGCGACGGCGCCAAGTCCCACCAGCGCGCCGCTCGACAACATGCTTCTGCGGTCCATAACGGCTCCTTCCTGTCCAGGCCATCCATCGTGCTACATTCGCGCCCATGTTGGTCAGCAAGCCTTACTTTTTTGCCCACTTTTGGTTCTCGCACCGCCCGGCGGATGGAGAGGCAAGCGCATAGGCAAGAGTAGAGCGCAAACCGAATCCGAAACCGCCGGGCGAACCCCGGCGGTTTTTTTTCGCTTCCCCGTTTCACATCAGTTCCAAGGAGCCACCGCCATGACGACCAAGACCACCAGCGCCAGTGACGAGTGGTATGCGCGCACCGAAAAGACGAGTCAGACCGACGACGAAAGAATCAAGGACGTGACGCCGCTGCCGCCGCCCGAGCACCTGATTCGCTTCTTCCCGATCAGCGGCACGCCGGTCGAGACGCTCGTCGCCACCACGCGGCGCAACGTGCGCCACATCATGCAGGGCAAGGACGACCGGCTGCTGGTCATCATGGGGCCGTGCTCGATCCACGACCCGGCGGCTGCGCTCGAATACGCGCGCAAGCTGAAAGTGCAGCGCGACCGCTACGCCGACACGCTCGAGATCGTCATGCGCGTGTACTTCGAAAAGCCGCGCACCACCGTCGGCTGGAAGGGGCTGATCAACGACCCGTATCTCGACGAGAGCTATCGCATCGACGAAGGCCTGCGCATCGCGCGCCAGCTGCTGCTCGAGATCAACCGCGCCGGCATGCCGGCCGGCAGCGAGTTCCTCGACGTGATCTCGCCGCAGTACATCGGCGACCTGATCGCCTGGGGCGCGATCGGTGCGCGCACGACGGAGAGCCAAGTTCACCGCGAGCTGTCGTCGGGCTTGAGCGCGCCGATCGGTTTCAAGAACGGCACCGACGGCAACATCCGCATCGCCACCGATGCGATCCAGGCCGCCGCACGTCCGCACCACTTCTTGTCGGTGCACAAGAACGGCCAAGTCGCGATCGTCGAGACCAAGGGCAACAGAGACTGCCATGTGATCCTGCGCGGCGGCAAGACGCCGAACTACGACGCGGCGCATGTCGCGGCCGCTTGCAAAGACCTCGAGGCTGCCAAGCTGCCGTGTGCGCTGATGGTCGATTGCTCGCATGCCAACAGCAGCAAGCAACACGAAAAGCAGATCGACGTCGCGCGCGACGTCGCCGCGCAGGTCAGCGGCGGCAGCCGGCACATCTTCGGCGTGATGGTCGAGAGCCACCTGCATGCCGGCGCGCAGAAGTTCAGCCCCGGCAAAGACCTGCCGTCCAAGCTGCACTACGGTCAGAGCATCACCGACGCGTGCATCGGCTGGGACCACTCGCTCGATGTGCTCGAGATCTTGAGCGCAGCGGTGACGGCGCGGCGGGTCTAGGAGCCTGGGCGAGTTACCGCACAGCGTTTCGCGCAAGCAAGCGCAAACGCCGGTAAGCACGCACGGCTTGACTGTAAGCAGAGTAATGCTGCGCAAGACTGCTGGCCGAGCGTGGGGCCAGCGGGTGCAATGGCGGTCCTTTCAACTCGTCAGGAGAACCCCATGTCGTCACGCTCTGCTTTGACTCGCAGCGCTCTCGCGGCCGCACTGCTCGCCGGCTTCGCCTTCAGCGCCAGCGCCCAAACCAAGGTGCCGGCCGATGCATCGGCCAAGGGCAAGTCCGCCACCGAAAGCGCGTTCGCCAGCGCCGACGCCAACAACGACGGCAAGCTGTCGAAAGAAGAAGCAGCGCGCCTGCCGGCCATCGCAGCCAAGTTCGACCAGCTCGACAAGGACAAGAAGGGCTATCTGACGCTCGAAGAGTTCGCCGCCGGCTACACCGCGGCGAAGTAAGCCCGCGCGCGCTGGCGGCCCGCCGCAAGCGTGAAGCTTGCACGCGAATAGCCGCCGGACAGCCGCCCCGCGGCGCACACTCTCAGTCCTGACGGGCCAGCCTGGCTTGCCCGCAGGCTGAGGGACCCACAACATGAATCTCAAGCTGGCCGACGCGCTGGCGGCGCTGCGCGAGAGCGAGGCGCGCTTTCGCAGCCTGACCGAGCTGTCGTCCGACTGGTACTGGGAGCAGGACGAGAACTTCCGCTTCATTTCGCGCAGCGGCGGGACCGCCGAACACGCCGCGCTGCGTCCGGCTGCCGACCACGGCAAGACGCGCTGGGAGCTGCCGGTCAGCGGCGTGACCGAGGCGCAATGGCGCGAGCATCGCGCGACGCTCGAAGCGCATTTGCCGTTTCGCGACTTCATCTACCAGCGAGCGGATGCGGCCGGCCGGCTGCGCGAAGTCAACGTCAGCGGCCACCCGGTGTTCGACGACCACGGCGTGTTTCGCGGCTACCGCGGCGTCGCCAAAGACGTCACCGTGCAGATGCGCGCGCAGCGCATGCTCGCTTTGGAGCATGCCATCGCGCGCTGCCTGGCCGACGCCGACAGCGTCAGCACCGCGCTGCAGGCGGTGCTGCACGCCGTCTGCGAAACCGAGAGCTGGGAGCACGGCAGCTACTGGCACGCCGACGACGCGAGCAAGCTGATGCGCTTCAGCGCGGCGTGGCATGTGCCGAGCGACGAGCTCGAGCACTACACACAACACTCGCGCACGGTCGCGTTCGCGCCCGGCGCCGGCTTGGTCGGGCGCGTCTGGCAGTCGGGCGAGCCGCTGTGGGTGGCGGACTTCGGCAGCGACCCGCGCGTGCTGCAGAAGACGCTTGCGCGCGACATCAGCATGCGCGGCATGTTCGTCTTCCCGGTCATGTCGGACGCGCAGACGATCGGTGTCTTCACCTTCTTCAGCCGCGAAGTCCGCGAGCCCGACGCTCGGTTGCTCGCGGCCACGCGCGTCATCGGCAGCCAGGTCGGCCAGTTCCTGCAGCGCAAGCAACGCGAAGAGGCCTTGCGCGAAAGCGAGGCGCGCTTTCGCAGCCTGTGCGAGCTGTCTTCGGATTGGTACTGGGAGCAGGACGCGCAGTTTCGTTTCACGGTGATGTCGGGCGGCTTCCTCACGAAAGGCAACTTCCGCATCGACCGGGCACTCGGCAAGACGCGCTGGGAGCTGCCGATCGAACTCGGCGATTGCGAGTGGGCGGCGCACCGGGCGACGCTCGAAGCGCATCTGCCGTTCACCGACTTCGAGTACCGCATCCTCACCGACGACGGCAGCATGCGCTATTTCAGCGCACGCGGCGAGCCAGTGTTCGACGAGTGCGGCACGTTCGCCGGCTATCGCGGCGTCGCCAACGACATCAGCAAGCGCAAGCAGCGCGACGAAGACCTGCGGCGCTTTCGTGCCGCGATGGACACGTCGGAAGACGCGATCCTGCTGACCGACCGCGCCAGCATGCGCTTCATCGATGCCAACACCACCGCCTGCGAGATGCTCGGCTATGCGCGCGACGAGCTGCTCGCGATCGGACCGCACGACCTGCTGCCGAAGACGCGCGACGAGCTCGAGCGAGATTACGACGCACTGATCGGCGGCGACGCTGCGGCCGGCCAGTGGCAGACCACGCACCGGCGCCGCGACGGCAGCCTGGTGCCGGTGGAGGTGTCGCGACGCGCGATTGCGTCGGGCGACAGCTGGATCATCGTCGGCATCGCACGCGACATCAGCGCGCGACTCGATGCCGAGCAGACGATCCGCCATCACGCGATGCAACAGGGACTGATCGCTGCCTTCGGCCAGAAGGCGCTCGCCAACACCGACCTCGACGAGTTGCTGAGCCAGGCTGCCGTCGTCGCGACCGCCGGACTGCAGGTCGCGTTCTGCGAAGTCCTGCAGCTCGCGCCCGACGGCGCGTCGCTGCTGCTGAAGGCCGGCGCCGGCTGGCAAGAGGGATGGATCGGCCGTCACGCCGACACCGATGTGCCAACGCAAAACAGCCATGTGCTGACGGCGGGCAATGCGCTGATCGTCGACGACTTCGCGGATGAGCCGCAGTTCGCGCCGTCAGAGATTCTTCTGCAGCACGCGATCTGCAGCGGCGTCGTCGTGCCGATTCATGGCGTCAGCGGACCCTACGGCGTGCTCGGCGTGTATTCGAGCACGCCGCGCCGCTTCACGCGCGAGCACGTGAACTTCCTGCAGAGCCTCGCCAACACGCTCGCCACGGCAATGGACCGCAAGGGGTCGGAGCAGCGGCTGACCTATCTCGCGCAGTTCGACACGCTGACCGGGCTCGCCAACCGAAGCCTGTTCCTCGATCGCTTCGCACAGACGCTGAAGCAGGCGGGCCGCAACGAGTGGCGCGTCGGCGTGCTGTTCATCGACCTCGATCGCTTCAAGCTCGTCAACGACACGCTCGGTCACGGCATCGGCGACCAGCTGCTGATCCAGGTCGCTCGCCGCCTGCAGGAATGCGTGCGCGGCGGCGATGCGATCGGCCGCTTGGGCGGCGACGAGTTCGCGTGCGTGCTGTCG
Organism: Betaproteobacteria bacterium; assembly: GCA_005882155.1. Classification (GTDB taxonomy): domain Bacteria; phylum Pseudomonadota; class Gammaproteobacteria; order Burkholderiales; family Burkholderiaceae_C; genus Albitalea. The sequence continues at coordinate 2,114 of VBCQ01000410.1, read as the reverse complement.
ACCCTCGCGCGTCCGGGCGACGCCGCGCTGGTCGCGCAGAAGATCGTCGACGCGCTGTCGCAGCCGTTCCAGCTCGAAGGCCAGGAGGTCTACGTGTCGGCGAGCGTGGGCATCGGCATCTATCCCGACTACGGCGCCGATGCCGACACGCTGCGGCGCAGCGCCGACACCGCGATGTACCGCGCCAAGGAACAAGGCCGCAACGCCTATCAGTTCTACCTGCCGCAAATGAACGCGCAGGCCGCCGAGCGGCTGCAGATGCAGACCCAGCTGCGCGGCGCGCTCGAGCGCGGCGAGTTCGTCCTGCACTACCAGCCGAAGGTCGATCTCGGCAGCGGCGCGATCAGCGGCTTCGAGGCGCTGCTGCGCTGGCAGCACCCGCTGCGCGGGCTGGTGCCGCCGCTGCAGTTCATTTCGGTGCTCGAGGAAACGGGGCTGATCATCCCGGTCGGCGAATGGGTCGTTCGCACGGTGTGCGAGCAGCTGCTGCGCTGGCAGGCCGAAGGCGTCACGCCGCGGCCGGTCGCGATCAACTTGTCGGCACGGCAGTTTCAACAGCGCCACCTCGACGCGACGATCGCCGCGATCGTCGCCGACACCGGCGTCGACGCGGGGCTGCTCGAATTCGAGCTGACCGAATCACTGCTGATGAGCGATGCCCGCGAAGCCGCGCGCATCCTCAACAACATGCGGGCGTCGGGCGTGCGGCTGTCGATCGACGACTTCGGCACCGGCTACTCGAGCCTCGCCTACTTGAAGCGCTTCCCGCTCGATGCATTGAAGATTGACCGCGCGTTCATCCGTGACGTGACGACCGACGCCGACGATGCATCGATCGCGCTGGCGATCATCAACCTCGCGCACAGCCTCAAGCTGAAGGTGGTCGCCGAGGGCGTCGAGACCGCAGCACAGCTCGAGTTCCTGCGAGCGCGTGGCTGCGACGAGGTGCAGGGCTTCTACTTCGCTCGCCCGCTCGTCGCCGCCGACTGCACCCGCGCGCTGCGCGACGGCCGGCGCTTGCAAGACGACACCGCGGGCGAGTGCGCCGCGTGAACAAGTGACGCATTGGCGGCACGGCTGAGCGCGCGTTGTCGTCGCTCTGCAACAGCCCTCGATGGCGCGACGACAGCGCCGCTACGATGCCGCCGGCCGCGGAGGGTTCGGGGCGGCCGCTCGATCAATCATCAAAGGGCATTCAATGAAGAAAGTTCTCTTCGCCGCAGCGATCACGCTGGGCAGCGCGTTCAGCGCACAAGCGGCGGACGCCGCGTCGCCGTTCAAATTCCTGCTCGGCGCCGGCCTCACCTTCGGCGGCGACACGCTGATCACGGTGCCGTTCACCGACGGCTCGCGTGAAGACATCAAGGCCGGCGGCTTGGTGCAGCTGTATGGCGGCGGCGAATTCCGCCTCGGCGACAAGGTCGCCCTGCAGGCCACCATCGGCTACCACGTCAACGACACGTCGGCGGCGTCGAACGGCAGCGTACGCTTCACGCGCGTGCCGGTCGATGTGCAGGCGCTGTACGAGCTGAACGACAAGGTCCGCATTGGCGCTGGCGCGCAATTCGTCAGCGGCCCGGAGCTCAAGGGCAGCGGCGTGGCCAGCAACATCAACACCAAGTTCGACTCCGCCACCGGCGCGATCGTCGAAGGCGAGTACCTGTTCACGCCGAAGACCGGCCTGAAGCTGCGCTACGTGTCGGAAAAATTCAAGCGCACCAGCGACGGCAAGAGCTTCGACGGCAGCCACGTGGGTCTGATGTTCAACTTCTACTTCTGACGAAGCTCGAACAAAGAAGAGCCGGCATCGCCGTCCCTCTTTGTTTACTCGCCGGCGTCGCGCTTGAGCCGCTCGCTCTGCCAATAGACATCGTCGCCGCCCAGCCCATCGAGGTTGGCGCGGTTGAGCACGCGGGCGAGCACGAACAGCAAGTCGCTGAGCCGGTTCAGGACCTGGCGCGGTGCCGCGTTGACCGGCTCGTGTGCCGCCAGCGTGACGACGGCGCGCTCGGCGCGCCGCGCCACCGTCCGGCAGACATGGGCGATCGCGGCACTGCGCGTCCCCGCCGGCAGGATGAATTCCTTCAGCCGCGGCAGATTCGCGTTGTGCTGCG
>VBCQ01000409.1 GCA_005882155.1 Betaproteobacteria bacterium | reverse complement strand
TCTCGCGCCGCGCAGCGAGGGCTTGAGCGTCGACGAAGTTCGGCGCCGGGTGCACCCCGACGATCTCGACAAGGTCGTCGCATCGGCACGCCGCGCGTTGCACAGCGATCGCCCGATCGACTTGCAGGCGCGCTACTTTTGCGCTGATGGCGCCTGCCGCCATGTGTTGACGCGCTGCATCGCGCAGCGCGGCGCCGACGGTCGCGCGCAAGCCTTTCTCGGTGTCGCGCTCGACATCACCGACGAGGTCGAGCAAGCGCAGCGCAGCAGCGAGCTGGCGCGGCGGCTCGAGCTCACCGCGGCCGCGGCCAACATCGGCATCTGGGTGCTTCACCCGCGCACCGGCGCGGTCGAGTGGAACGAGAAGACGGCGCAGATCTTCGGCGTGCCGGTCGATCGGCCGATGACGCTGATGCAGTGGTGGCACGAGCGCGTTCACCCCGACGATCGCGAGCGGGTAATCCGCCACGGCAAGGAATCGATCCACTCGGAGAGCCCGCTCAACGAGAACGAGCTGCGCATCGTGCGCCCCGACGGCGAGGTGCGCTGGGTGCTGATTCGCGGGCACCGCGTCGACAGCGGCGGCGAGCCGCTCGTCTACGGCGTCACGATCGACGTCACCGAGCGGCATCGCATCGAGGCTGAGCTGCGCGAAGCCAACGAGCGCGCGGCACTCGCGGTGCGTGGTGGCGGCATGGGCACCTGGGAGCAGGACCTCGAGACGCTGACGGTGTTTTGGGACGAGCAGATGTTTCGCCTGCGCGGCCTCGAGCCCGAAGGATCGCTCGCGCCGATTGGCCGTGGCCGCGAGCTCGTCCACCCCGACGATCGCGAGCGCGTGCTCGAGGCGTGGCAGGCCGCGACGCGCAGCGGTGAGCCGGTGAGCTACGAGTTTCGCGTGCGTTGGCCCGATGGCAGCTACCGCTGGCTCGCGTCGCGCCTCGCGCCGGTGAAGAACGAGCAAGGCGTGGTGGTGCGGCAGATCGGCGTCAACTGGGACGTGACCGAGAGCAAGAACGCCGAGGCCGCACGCCAGGAGCGCGCGCTCGCGCTGCGCGAGAGCCAAGCCAAGTCGCAGTTCCTCGCCCGCATGAGCCATGAATTGCGCACGCCGCTGAATGCGGTGCTCGGCTTCACGCAACTGCTGCAGGTCGAGGCGGAGAGCGCGCTGCTGCAGCCGGCGCAGCGCAGCAAGCTCGACCATGTGCGCAACGCCGGCGAGCACCTGCTGTCGCTGATCACCGACGTGCTCGACTTGTCGACTCTCGAGGCGGGCGGCATGAGGCTGCAGATCGAGCCGCTGCTGCTCGCGCAGGCGGTGCACGACGCGCTGCCGCTGGTCGAGCCGCTGGCGCGCAAATACCACGTGACACTGCTTGCGCAGGCGCTGTCGGGCAGCGTGATGGCCGATCCGACGCGTCTGCGTCAAGTGCTGCTCAATCTGCTCAGCAACGCGATCAAGTACAACCGGCCGCAGGGGGTGGTGCGCATCGCGTCGCAGACCGATGCGACCGGCACGACCTTGCGCATCGTCGACACCGGGCGCGGCATGACGGCGCAGCAGCTGGCGCACCTGTTCGAGCCTTTCAACCGGCTCGGCCGCGAAGACAGCGGCGTCGAAGGGACCGGCATTGGCCTCGCCATCGTCAAGGCGCTGGTCGAGCGCATGGGCGGCAGCATCGTCGCGACGAGCCGACCCGACGAGGGCACCGAATTCGTGTTGCGCTTCCTCGCGGCGGCGAGCGGGCCTCCACCGGCGCCACCGCCGCGCTCGACGGCCGAGACGAACTTTGCCGAGCTGCTGGCGCTCGGGCGCCGACTGCCGCGCTCGCGCATTCTCTACATCGAAGACAACCCGCTCAACGTGATGTTGGTGGAGGCGCTGGTGGAGCAGCGGCCGGCGCTGCGCCTCGAGTCGGAGCCGACCGGCACGCTCGGTGTCGAGCATGCGCTGCAGTGGCTGCCGGACCTGGTTCTGGTCGATATGCAATTGCCCGACTTCGATGGCTTCGAAGTGCTGCGACGCTTGCGCGCCGAGCCGGCCACCGCAGCGATTCCGTGCATCGCCCTGTCAGCCAATGCACTGCCGGTAGACATCGCGCGCGCGCTCGAGGCCGGCTTCGCGGCGTATTGGACCAAGCCGGTCGACGTCGATGCCTTCCTGAGCGCGCTGGACGCGCTGTTCGGTCGCGACGATGACGCGGCGTGATCTTCTGCCGCAAGACTCGCAGCGCGTTAGTTGCTGAACGCGTCCTTGCGGGCCGAATTGCCGAGCAGCGCTTCTTTCAGTTGCGCGTCGGCCGGAGACTTGCCGAGCCAGATCTTCATCAAGCCGTTGAAGAACTCGGGCTCCTTGATCGGCTCGGCCGTCGGCTTGCCGTTGACGAGGATCGTCACGCCGGTGCCGGGCACGTAGTCGATCGAGAACGATTCGCCGGCAGCGAGCTTCTTGCGCGCGGCGAAGATCTCGCCCATCTTGATCGTGCCGGGGATCAGCTTGCCGAATTCCTCGCGCGTGGCGTTCTGCTCCATGCCGCGGGTGAACAGCTTGCCGAGCTCGTTCGAGTCGATGTCGCGCAGCATCACGATGTGCATGCGCCGCGGGCCGGTCGCCGCGAGCACCGCTTCAGGCGTGCTCGCCTTCGCGCCTAGGTAGAGGCCGGCGGTGTAGACCTTGACGAACTTGTAGCGGATGCCGGCCCCATTGAGCTGCAACTTCGCGTTGCCGAGCGTCAGCGTGTTGTCGTACTTCATACCGCCGACCTCGGTGGTGTCGGCACGAACGGTGAGCGGCAGCGCGAAGCTGAGAGCGGCGAGGCAGAGGATGGCTGAGCGACGGATCACGACGCGTCTCCTGTGAT
>VBCQ01000408.1 GCA_005882155.1 Betaproteobacteria bacterium | reverse complement strand
ACATCGACCCCGACCGCGTCGCACCGACGCTCGCGCGCAACCGCGGCCTGCGTGCCGAAGGGACCGCTTGATGGAAAAGAACACTTACGCGATCTCGGCCTTCATCGCGATCAGCCCCGAAGCGGCGTTCGCCTACCTGCGGCGCCTGCCCAACCTCGACGAATGGACGCTCGGCAGCCGCATGCTCGAGCAGGTCGACGAAGACACATGGATCGGCAGCGCATCGGGCTACCAGCGCACGCTGTACTACCACGTGCGCTCGCTGGAGAACCCGCGCTTCCACGCGATCGAATGGCAATGCGGTTACGCGTACCGCGAGTACTTCAAGTCGTATCCGGTGATGCTGTTCCCCACCGACTACGTCGAGCCCGGGTCGAGCGAGCGCGGTGTCTATTTCCATTGGGTCGCGGCGATCGATCCGCTGCAGCGAACGCAGATGATCATGGACGGCATCCAGACCGTTCACGATTCCGTATGCCGCGCGCTGAAGGCCGCACTCGAACGCCGTGAAGGCCTGACCGAAGCCGCGCGCGGGCGCTACCGGATCGAAGCCGACACGATCTACATCAACGCGCCGATCGAGATGGCGGTGGCTTTTCTCGGCGACCTTCGAACGATGGCGCAGTGGTCGCATCTATTGAAGCCCGACGGCGAGGTCGCTGCGCAGCGTGGCCGCTTTGTCGACGAGTACCGCCAGAGCGTCGAGGTGACGCTGCGCACGCACCAGCTTGAAGACCATTGGCTCATCGAGCAGGACTGCGTTTATCCGCGGCATGGTGTGATGCAACGCGCGCCGATGCTGCTGATCCCGCTCGCGCACGCGTTCGGTGACCCGAGCGCGCCGGGCCTGCTGCTGCACCGGATCACGTTCTGGAACAACGAGACGCGCGAGCGGCATGGGAAGTTGAGCTTGGCGGACTATGGGGCGGAGGATATGAACATCAAGCGCTTGTTGGAGAGGAAGGCAGGCAATCTGGAGACGTTCGCGTTGGGGCGGAGTTATTTGCCATGAACGCCCCCGACATCTTCTCCCCCGCCTTCATCGCCGACCCATACCCCCTGTACCGGACGATGCGCGACGACCACCCGCTGTACTTCCACGCCGCCGCGCGCGCCCACGTGCTGAGCCGCTACAACGACGTTCGCCTCGCCACCACCAGCGCCGAGTTCACGACCCAGAGCTACGCGACGCAGCTCGAGCCGCTCTTGGGCCTGACGATCATCCAGCTCGACGGCGCCGACCACGCACGCCAGCGCCGCCTGCTCGCCGCGCCGTTTCGCACCGACAACATCCGCGCGTCGTTCGGTGCCGCGATCGCCGCGCACGCCGAGCGACTCATCGCCGGCTTTCGCGAACGAGGCGAAGTCGAACTCGTCGCCGAGTTCATCGCCGCCTACCCGGTCGGCGTGCTCGCCGCGATCCTCGGCTTGCCGCCGCAAGACCGCGACCAGTTCCGCACCTGGTACACCGCGCTGCTGCGCTTCGGCCTCAATCTCGTCGGCGACCCCGAGGTCACCCGCGCGGGACTGAGCGCACGCGACGCGCTCGACGCCTACCTGCGCCCGGTCGTCGCAGCGCACCGCGGCCGCCCCGGCGCGAGCCTGCTCGCGATGCTCGCCAACAGCGAGGTCGACGGCCAGCAGCTCAGCGACGACGAGATCGTCCGCTTCGGCATGCTGATGATCTTCGCCGGCGGCGAAACGGTAGAGAAGACGCTCGCCACCTTCATGCGCAACCTCGTCGCCCACCCCGAGCAACTCGCCGAGCTGCGCGAGCGGCCCGAGTTGATGAGCCGCGCCCTCGCCGAGTCGATGCGCTACACCGCGCCGACGCACATGATCCCGCGTCGCACCTGCAGCGCCGTTCAGGTCAGCGGCGGTGAGATCCCGGCCGACACCGAGGTGCTGTGCTTCCTCGGCTCGGCCAACCGCGACGAGCGCCGCTTCGCGCAGCCCGACCGGTTCGACATGCACCGCGCTGACCTCGACAGCGACCGCGCGTTCAGCGCCGCCGCCGACCACCTCGCATTCGGCGCCGGGCGGCATTTCTGCATCGGCGCGATGCTCGCGAAGTTCGAGGTCGAGGTCGCGATGGGCTGCCTGCTGCGGGCGATGCACGACATCCGCTTCGCCGACGACGCGCCACCGCCCGACTTCGGCTTGTTCCTGCGCGGCCCGACGTCCTTGAAACTCCGCTACCGCCCCATGCATCGATAGTGCTACTGTTGCGTGTGAACCCGTCGCAAGGAACCACGTCATGAGCAGCACGATGCCGATCCAACCCGTCGGGCCGGGCGAACCGGCTCCCCAGTTCTCACTGCCGGCGGTCGCCGGGCCCGAGACCATTTCGCTCGACAGTTACCGCGGCCGCAGCCCCGTGCTGCTCGCGCTGATGCTGGGCCTGTGGTGCCCGTTCTGCCGGCGCGAGATCGTCAAGCTCGGCACGTTCGAGGGCAAGCTGAAGGCACTCGGTGTCGAGACCCTCGGCGTGGTCGCGACTGCGCCGGAAAACGCGCGGCGCTACTTCAAGCTCAGGCCGACGCACGTGCGCCTGGCATGTGACCCCGACTTGACGACGCACCGCGCGTACCGCGTGCCCAAGCCCGAGCCGACGCCTGCGATGCTCGAAGCCATGGACACGATTCGCATCAACCCGACCGGTGAGCTCGCTGAGCCGCTGCCGATCTCGAAGGCCGGCAAGGTGCTGCAGGAGCGCGATGGCTATGTCAACACGCCCGCCGATCAGGGCGATGTCGAGCGGCAATGGCCGCAACTGAAAGGGCTGTTCCTCATCGATCGCGACGGCATCGTTCGCTGGGCCGACATCGAGTGCGCGACCGAAGGACTCGCCGGTGTCGGCAAGATCCCTTCCGAAGAGGTGATCCTCAACGCGGCGCGCGCCTGCGCAAACTGAAGGCGCAGCGGGTCGCTACCAGCGACTCAATACCTCGCGCGTCTCTTCGACGCCGATCGCCCACAGCTGATCGGTGATCGCAGCGGGCATCTCGTAGCGCCCGCCGTAGCAGCCGTCGCCGAGGTAGGCGCGCTTCGCATCCGGGTCCAATTGCGACATGTGCGCGTAGTCGACCAGCGGCTTCGCGTCGCTTGGCATCTGCACGCCGGCGATCCGGGTGCATGCAAAGTTCTCCATCCACGACGCGTGCGAGGCCTGCGGATCGTGCTCACGCACGAAGGCCATCGTTCGCGGTGCCGCCCACCAGTTGTGCCAGCGCAGCTTGAGACCCTGGTGGCGCGACATCAGTTCCTGCGCAAGGCTCGCCGCGCCGCTGTTGCCGCCATGACCGTTGACGATCAGCACCCGACGAAAGCCGTGATGGTGTAGCGACTCGACCAGATCGCTCAGCACCGAAAGAAGCGTTTGCAGGCGCAGCGTCATCGTTCCCGGATAGGCCATGTAGGTCGGCGTGAAGCCGTACGGCTGCGCCGGGAACACCGGCACGCCAAGCGGCTCGGCCGCGTCGATGGCGATCTGCTCGGCGAGCGTCGCGTCGACTGCCAACGACAGATAAGCGTGCTGCTCGATGCTGCCCAGCGGTAGCACCGCACGGTCCTCGCCCGCGCGCAGCAACGCTTCGATCTGCATCCAGTTGGTGTCGCGAACGCGCATGGTTGCTCCTCGAGCGGCATGTCAATGGAAGCCATTCTCGACCTCAGCGCAGCCCTGTCGGGCTGGTGCCCAGATCGCGCCGGATCAAACGCCGCAGCGTGGTGCTGTCTCGATATCCGACCCGCGCCGCGACCTCTTCGATCGAGGCCTTGCTCGTCTCGATCAAGTGCGTCGCCATCATCAAGCGGCGGCGCTGGATCAGCTTGACCGGCGACATGCCGATGGCGGCTTGCACCTTGCGTGAGAACGTCTTTTCGCTCATCGCCACCGCTTTCGACAGCGCGCGCACGGTGATCGGCTCTGCCAGGTGGTCGTCGATCCAGCGCTCTGCGGTAGCGACGGCGGCGTCATGCGAGCGCAGGTGCGAGGCCACCATGTAGCGCGCCTGCGAAGGGCGGCGGTCGATCAGCAGATAGCGCGCGCACAGGTCGGCCACACGCACACCGACAAGGTCGGTGAGTACCGCGAGCATCAGGTCGAGCTGCGAGAACGCCGATCCGGCCGTCAGCAGATGGCCATCGCGCACGACCATTCGACGCTCGTCGAGCCGGAGGTCGGGGAAGCGAGCGCGAAACTGGGCCGCGAGCCACCAGGTCGTGGTGACCTCATGACCTGCCAGCAGCCCGGCCTCGGCGAGCACGAACACCGCCGCGCATGACGCGCCGATGCGCACCTTGCGCGCGTGCAGCGAGCGCAGCAGCCGCTGCGCCTGCACGGCGTCGGGCCGCGACAGGTGAGCGGCGAGCTGGCTGCCGTATTCGCCGAGCGCCGGCACGACGACCCAATGCGGCAAAGCGTCGCTCGACAAGGCTTGCCGAAAGGTTCCGTCGCTGCGCAGCTTCAGCCCGCAGCCGGTGCGCAACTGAGCGCGAGAGCTCAACACCCGGTACTCGAACGGCGTTGCCGCTTTCGACCGCGCCGCGAACGACTGCGCGGCACGCAACACATCGAGCGTGATGGCGAGGCTCGAATCCATGACGCCGTCGAGCGCCAGAATCCAGACGGTTTTCATGGGCGAATCATAGCTGTCCAATTCAGCCCGAAATGAGTCTTTTCAGGCCCTTCCGCTCGCAGCGTTCCGAATGCCAAATTCGAGCCGCCGCCATGGAGGAGCCACGATGACGACCCAACGAAAAATGAACGAAGACGACCCGCTCGACGACTTCGAGCATCGCCAGATCACCCTCGACGGGACCACGAAATGGGTTCACGTGATGGGCCAGGGCCCCGCGGTGATCGTGATGACCGAGATGCCTGGCATCAGCCCGCAGGTCGCGCGCTTCAGCCGCTGGGTGCGCGACGCGGGCTTCACCGTCTACATGCCGTCGCTGTTCGGCCGCGATGGTGCCGTGCCGGGTGTCGATGAAGGCATCGCGACCTTCAGGCGGGCCTGCGTCAGCGCCGAGTTTCGTGCGTTCGCCGCCAACGAGTCGAGCCCGGTGACGCAATGGTTGCGCGCGCTCGCCAGGCTGGCGCACGAGGAGTGCGGTGGGCCCGGCGTCGGCGCGATCGGCATGTGCTTCACCGGCAACTTTGCTCTGTCGATGATGCTCGAGCCGGCGATGCTCGCGCCGGTGGTGTGCCAGCCGGCGTTGCCGATGGACGACCCGGCCGGAATGGCGATGGCACCCGCCGAGCTTGCATATGTTCGAGAACGCCTGGAGCGCGAGGATCTGACCGTCATGGCCTATCGATTCGAAGGCGACAAGCACTGCAAGGCGCAGCGCTTCGCCGCGTTCAGCGAAGCGCTCGGTCAACGCTTCGTCGCCCGCGTACTGCCCGACAGCGCCGCCAATCCGACCACCCCGCCGTTCTTCGACAAGGTGGTGGCAAGCCCGCACAGCGTTGTCACGGCTCACTTGATCGACGAAGCGGGTCAGCCGACGATCGCAGCGCGCGACGAGATCCTGTCGTTCTTCGCGCACCGGCTCGGACCGACTCGCCTGCCATGACGAGGCGTTCGGCGCTGCAGTCGCGCTGCGGCCAAAACACTGCTGCCGTCACGGACTGCACTTCGCAGCATCATCGCCGGCTCTTGCCGTGTCACGGCGTTCAACTCAGGAGACTGCACGATGGACAAGCGCGAAGCACAAACGGCTGGCACGGCGGCGATGAACGATCTCTCGCGACGCGAGTTCGTCGCCCTGTCGGTGGCAGCCGGCCTCGCGGGCAGCACAGGCGCGGCGGCTGCGGCCCCGCAGCCGGTGGTCGAGAACGATGTCGTGGTGACGACACCCGATGGCCGCTGCGATGCGGCCTTCATCCACCCGGCCAGCGGCGCGCACCCCGGCGTGCTGCTGTGGCCCGATGCATTCGGCTTGCGGCCATCGATGCGCGAGATGGCGCGCCGCCTCGCCGCCGAAGGCTATGCGGTGCTGGTGCCCAATCCCTTTTATCGGGTCGCCAAGGCGCCGCAATTCGAGACCGGGTCGCACTTCGATTTTCAGAATCAGGCCGACATGGCCAAGCTGCGGCCATTGATGGCATCGGTGAATGGTTCCGATGCCGTCGCGAAGGACGCGACCGCGTACGTCGCCTTCCTCGATGCGCAGTCGTCGGTCGACAAGCGCAAGAAGATCGGCACGCAAGGCTATTGCATGGGCGGGCGCCTTGTCGTGCTGACGGCCGCCGCCGTGCCCGAACGCGTCGGCGCAGGCGGCTCGTTCCACGGTGGCGGCCTCGTCACCGACAAGCCCGACAGCCCGCACCTGCTGGCGCCGAAGATCAAGGCGCAGATGCTGTTCGCGATCGCATCGAACGACGACCAGAAGCAGCCGGACGCGAAGGACAAGCTGCGCGAGGCCTTCGCGCAGGCCAAGGTGCCGGCCAAGATCGAGGTCTACCCGGCGCGGCATGGCTGGTGCGTGCCCGACATGCCGGCCGAAAACGGCTCGCCGATCTACAGCAAACCCGACGCGGAGCGCGCGTGGAGCGAGCTGCTCTCGCTGTATCGCACGGCGCTGGGCTGAGCCCCGCGCTCAAGAAGGCTGATCGCCCGGCGTGCGCTCGATGGGGCGAGCGCCGCAGCGCGCTCGCATGCCTTCGCGGAAGCGCTCGCGCTCTTCGTCCGACATCGCGTCCCAGCGCTGCGCCATGCGAGCGCGCCAGTGCCGGCCGTGGCCGCCGCGCCAACCGCCGAACAGCACTCTGCTCAGCACCAGGAGGCCAAGCGCCTGCCAGAAGTCGATGAAGTGCCCACCGAAGAGTGCCGGCGCGAGCCAGTTCCACAGCGCCATCACCACCGCGCCCGCGACGCCGATGGCCACCAGCGCGACGACGGCGAACTTCAGGCCGTGAAGCCACATGTGTTTTCTCGAATGCATGCTCATGGTCATCCTTATCAAGGGTTCAGGTACTCGTCATGGATCGCTCGCAAGCGTTCGCGCAGGTGCAGCACCGCGTAGCGCTTGCGAGACAGCAAGGTGTTGACGCCGACACCCGTGGCATCGGCGATCTGCTTGAAGCTCTGGCCTTCGATTTCGTGCGCGATGAAGACCTCGCGCTGCTCGGCGGGCAACTCCTCGAGCGCGTCTTCCAGCTCATCGAGCAGGATGCGGCGCGCGTAAGCCGACTCGGGCCCGTCGGTGGTCGAAGGCAGCAGGTCGTCGAGGTCGGGGCCGTCGCCGTCGGCGCGCTCGTCGCCCAGCATGTTCGGATCGCCCTCGCCGCGGCGCTTTCGAAACAGGTCGATGATGCGGTTGCGTGCCACGCGAAACAGCCACGCGCCGACCTGCTCCACCGGGTCGACCGCCTCCACCAGCTCGAAGAACACCTCCTGCAGGATGTCCTCCGCATCGGCCGGTGCCGGCACGCGGCGCCGGATGAAGCTGCGCAAGCGACCCGCTTCGCGCACGAAGGTCGCGCTGATCGACTCGTCGCGTTGGCTCATGGTGCGGCGGACCGCCGTGGTGGTGTGCATACATCCGTGAAGACGGACGAGGCGCGCGGATATTGTGCGGCCAGCACATTTTCGTGATGCGTTACCGTCGCGGCATGAAAACACTGCTCGTCACCGCGCCGATGCCCGAGGGCTACTTCAGCCATGCGATCCGCGCCCTCGACCCCGACATCGATTTGATCGAGCACGACCCGGCCTTGAGCGATGCGCAGCTGGCCGAGGTCGACGCCGTGCTGGCGTGGCAATTGCCGAAAGGCCTCGTGCCGCGCTTGCCGCGCCTGAAGTGGATCTGCGCCGTCTCGGCCGGCGTCGACAAATTGCTCGCGCCCGACTTGCCGCCGCAGGTGATGGTGTCGCGCATCGTCGACACCGAGCAGGCGCATGGCATCGCGCAGTTCGTCGTGCTGATGGCGCTGCGCCATGCGCGCCAACTGTCGCTGTATGAAGCGCAGCAGCAGCGCCACGAATGGAAGCGCCAGCCGGTGGCCGCCGTGCGCAGCCGCGTCGTCGTGCTCGGCATGGGCGCGATGGGCAGCGTCGTCGCGCAGTTGCTGACGCAGGTCGGCTTCGACGTGCGCGGCTGGAGCCGGCGCAGCGGCGAGACCTTTGCCGAGGTGCTGCATGACGCCGAGATCGTCGTCTGCGCGCTGCCGCTCACTGCCGAGACGAACGGCCTGCTCGATGCACGCGCTTTCGCGTCGATGCCGCGAGGCGCGTATCTCATCAACATCGCACGCGGCGCGCATGTGGTCGAAGGCGACTTGATCGATGCCGTGCGCAGCGGCCACCTCGCCGGTGCCGCGCTCGACGTGCAGCGCCACGAGCCGATGAGCGCCGACGATGCGCTGTGGGACGTGCCCGGCATCACGATCACGCCGCACATCGGCGCACAGTCGTCGCCGCAAACGATTGCGTCGCAGTTCACTGCCGGCTTGCGTTGCGTCGAGCGTGGCGAGACGCCGCCCAACACGATCGATCGAACAAGGGGTTACTGAATCGTCGTGCCGCGCGCGATGCCGGCGCGACAAACAGCACAGATCGCAGCGTTCGCGTGTCGTTGAACGGCGACGAAGCGCCGCCGCGCGGCAACGCCGTGGCAAGCTGACGGCTTGTCCAGTTTTCTGAAAGCGAAAGATCATGAAGCCGATGTTGCCCACCCTCCTCATTGCCGTCGCCGGGCTCGCGTCTGCCGGTGTCCAGGCCGCCGACAACGCGCACCCCGCCAGCGCTGCACCGAAGGCCGTGCATGGCGTCAAGCTCGCGTCGCTCTGCGACGGTTGCGGCGTCGTGTCCGAGACGCGCAGCGAAACGCGCAAGGGCAAGGCGAGCGGCGTCGGCGCGGTCGGCGGTGCCGTGGCCGGTGGCGTGGTCGGGCATCAGCTCGGCGGCGGCAGCGGCAAGACAGCGCTCACCGTGCTCGGCGCCGTCGGCGGTGGCTTGGCCGGAAATGAAGTCGAGAAGAACATGAAGAAGCACACCGTGTGGATCACCACCGTGACCTTCAAGGACGGTAAGCAGCACAAGTACGAGCGCGACGCGGACCCGGCGTTGAAAGCGGGCGACGTGGTGCGACTCGAGAACGGCCGGCCGGTCAAGCACGCTGTTTGACGTATTTCCCCCTCTCCCACTGGGAGAGGGGAAACACCGGCAATGCCCGCAACCTACCGCTTCATCTCCAGCCCACCCGAATAAATCCGATTCAACACCGGCGAAATCACCAATTCATTGATGCACACGTGCGCCGGCATCTCCGCGATAAACCGAATCGTCCGCCCGAGATCGTCTTCCTGCAGCATCCGCGCCTTGTCCTCATCACTCGGCTCCACCGGCCGCAACTTCAAAATCGGCGTCGCGACCTCACCCGGGCACAGCGCGGTCGCACGCAGCCCGTGGATGCCTTCCTCGATGTTGAACGAATGCGTCAGCGCCATCAGAGCGGCCTTGCTCGCCGTATACGCCGGCCCGGTGAGCCGGCTCAGATGCCAGCCCGCGAATGACGCCACGTTAATCACCGTGCCCAGCCCGCGCGAGCGCATGCCCGCCAGAACCGCCAGCGTGCAGTAGGTGGCGCCGTTCAAATTGACAGCCACGACCTTGTCGAACGTATCGCCATCGGTCTCGCCCCAGTAGCGCTTGGGGAAATTGATGCCTGCGCTGTTGACGAGGATGTCGACCCGCCCGCACTGCGCCTGAATGGCCGCCGCCACGCGCGCGACGCTCGCCTTGTCCGACACGTCGAGCGGCATCGCGCTGATTGCGTCGCGCGACACTCCCTTCGACGTCGCGACATCGATCGCCGCATCGAGCTTCTGCGCATCGCGCCCCGAGATGACGACGCGACAACCCGCTCGCGCCAGCTCGATCGCGCCGGCCAACCCGATGCCGCTGCCCCCGCCCGTGATCCACGCCACCTGGTTCGCAAGCGCCGAAGTTGATGACATGGGGATCTCCATTGGATGACGTGAGGCAACTCTACCCATGTCACACCGTCAGCAAGAGGTTGGTTGTCAAACTGCCTCCATTAGGATCATTGCCGGCGGATTGTTCTTTCATTACAAGCCTGAAGGCCGTAATCATGAAGATTGGCTGCTTGAAATATCGACGCAATTGGCCAAGCATTTGCAGATCAAATATTTCAGGTTGCATGAATCGGCGAGTTCGGCTTGCGCCGCTCGAGCAATTCGAATCCGCCCATTCCAACCAGCATCGCGGCCACGAACACGAGGGCCTTTGGCTCTGCCATGCCCAGCGCAACGAGCGACGGTCCGGGGCAGAAGCCGGCGATGCCCCAGCCGATGCCGAAGAGAAGGCTGCCGCCGACCAGACGACGATCGATCTGGCGCGCCGTGGGCAATTTCATCTCGGCGCCGAGCAACGACACGGTCCGCTTTCGAGCGATCGCGAAGGCGACCGACGCGACGGCCACGGCGCCGCCCATCACGAACAGCAGCGACGGGTCCCAGGCGCCGGCGAGGTCCAGAAAGCCCAGGATCTTCGCCGGGTTCGCCATGCCCGAGACGATGAGGCCGAGGCCGAAGACGAGGCCGGCGATGAGCGAGGTGAAGATGGTCATCGCGACTCCCTCAGACGCCGAGCAGATGGCGCAGCACGAAGACGGTGATGAAGCCCGCGGCGATGAAGATGACGGTCGCCGCGATCGAACGGGGCGACAGTCGTGATACGCCGCAGACGCCATGGCCGCTGGTGCAGCCGGCGCCATAACGCGTGCCGACTCCGACCAGCAAACCGGCCGCCACGAGCGCTGCGAACCCCGCATCGATCTGCAGTCGCGGCCATGCGCCGAACGACATGAAGACGAGCGGCGCGACGATCAGCCCGACGATGAACGCGACGCGCCAGGCGACATCGCCACGAACCGGTTTCAGCAAAGCGCCGAGCACTCCGCTGATGCCGGCGATGCGCCCGTTCAGCAACACGAACATCGCCGTGGCGATGCCGATCAGCAGCCCGCCGGCCACGGCAGACCCCGGCGTGAAGGCGTTCCAGTCGACGGACATCGGTTGACTCCTCAAGGCATTGCAAGCGCGGCAGCCTCGCGAGGATTTTCCGCCAATGCAATCGGCTCGTGTGCGTGCAAGTATTTGACGATCCGCCGGTTCACTTCGAGCGCATGCGTGACCGGCCCCATGTGCCCCATTCCCGGCAGCAGCTCGTGTTGATGCTGCGGCAGCGCGTAGCGAAACAGTTCTGCGAGGCGGCGGGCGGCGAGCACGGTTTGCGCGCCGGTCATGAACAACATCGGGATTCGCAGTGCGGCCAGCTGCGCGCGCGCCAGCGGCTCGCGAAACAGCGCATCGAAGTGCTGCAGCACGGCGCGCATGCGCGTCGCGATGAAGTGTCGCTTGCCGCCGTGCAGCGATTCCCACGCGCCGCTGCCGGACCAGTAGTTGATGAATCGCTGCGCCGCCGAAAGCTCCTGGCCGCGCGCGAGCCGATGGCTGATCGAGTCGACGACCGCCTCAATTTCTTGCGCCGCCGGCTGCTCGGTGTGGTCGTCGAGCAGCCAGCGGAACAGCACCGGCTCGTAGACGACCACGCTGCGCACGAGGCTCGGGTGCATCGTCGCCAGCTTCAACGCGACTGCGGCCCCGTACGAATGGCCGACGATGTGAGCGCCACCGGTCTCAGCCAGCAGCGGGGCGACGAGCGCGGCTTCGTCGGCGAGCGACAGCGTTGAATCACCGGGCCACGCGGGCCGCCCGCCGTGGCCGGGGAAATCGACGGCGCGGACTTGAAACCGCGGCTGCAGCGATTCGACCAGACCTTGCCATTGCCGCGCCGAGCTCGCGCTCGAATGCAGCAACACTACCGTCGACGACTGCTTCATGTGGATAGAGGAGGGCATGTCTGGTCTCCTCGTTCAGTGGGCGGCGTGCGCGAGGATCGGCGCCAGCGCGTCGCCGATTCGCTGCATCTGCGCCGGCGTGACGAGCGCACTCAGCACCTCGCCGAAGCGCGGCCCCTGTGCGCCGCTCGCGATGTATTGCCAGCGGTACGCCTTCAGCATCACGTCCTGGATCGCCTTCGCCTCGGCGGATGAATAGCTGCGGCCGGCGCGCAGCACGAAATAGTCGGCATCGGCAGCAGCCTGCATCTGCACGATGCCGTCGACGGCAGCCACGAGGTCGATCAGGTCGGTCACGCCCTGGTCGCGCTCAGCGTCGGTCAGCCGTGCATCCTCGCGCCGCCATTCGAGCTCGTCGAGGATCGCGTGCTGCGACTCTTCCTTCCAATGGAACAGGAACACGTCCTTCCACAGCTCGGACAAGTTCGCATCGGACTCGATGCTCGACCGGTAGTGCGCCTGCGTGAAGAGTTCGATGTCGAGCGTCAGCCCGAGCACGGCCCAGGTCGATTTGCTGAGCACCGCGCCGGCGACGTCGTTCGGCTGCGGCTTGAAGCTGTAGCCCGCGGGCATGTCGGCCGCGGCCATTTGCTCGAGGCGGCGGAACAGCTCCTGGTGCTTGAGCTCTTCGTCGGTCAGACGCACCAGCGCTTCGAGGGCGACCTGGTCGCCGAACCAGTGGCCCTGGCTGATCTCGAGCGTCTTCGCGCCGATGTAGCGCTCCACCAGCCCGAAGATGTTGGCGTAGGTGCGGCCCTGGATTTGCGACATGAAGCGCATCTCGCCGGGTTGCAGAAAAGTCAGCTGCTTGATCTTCGACATGCCGTCGGGCATGAACTTCTTGTCGAAGTCGAAGCGGCGGCCGCGAATCACG